>NZ_JBHYKH010000877.1:0-2019 GCF_042741275.1 Streptomyces sp. NPDC058964 | reverse complement strand
CCCCGCCCACCTTCTGTTTTTTTTATTTACTTGGTTTTTTTTTTTTTTTTTTTTTTGTGTTGTTTGCGCGGGGTTTGCGTGTTGTTTCGTGGGGCCCCGGCCGCGGCCCCCGCCCGCCCGGGGCCCCCGTCCCCGGGCCGCATCGGCCGGGGCTGCCCGAAATCCGTGCAGCGCGTTAGGTTGTGCGCGTGCGATTGAGAGTGGAGTTCACGACCGAACCCTTCGACCTCGACGAGGCGCCCGCGCACGCCCTGGTGGCGCGGCGGGTCATCGAGGCCGCCGAGCTGGACGCCGTCGACGTCGGCCCGTTCGGCAACACGGCCGAAGGGGGCGCCGACAGCGTCCTCAGCGCCGTGGACGCCCTGCTGCGCAAGTCCCTGGAGGCCGGTGCCACCCGTATCTCGCTGCAGGTCAACGTCATCGAGGAGGGAGCGTGACCGGAACCGGGGACGAGCCCTTCATCACGGCCGTGAAGCCGCTGGTCGACGCGATGGGCGCAGAGATGCTCCCGCCGGACGAGGCCGGCCCGGACGACGTCGTGCTCTCCTGGGAGGGTGCCGACGTCGTCGCCGTGCGCCTGCCGCAGCTCGCCGACTCCCTCGACCACATCCTCGCGGCCATGGAGCGCAAGCGGGGCAAGCCCCTGGCCGATCTGGACCGCAAGTCCAAGCAGGAGGTCGTGCGGATGCTGGAGGCGCGCGGTGCCTTCTCCGTGCGGCACGGCGTGGAGACCGTCGCGGGCGCGCTCGGGGTGAGCCGCTTCACCGTCTACAACTACCTCAACCGCGAGAAGGAGACCTGATCGGTGCCGTCGGCGCCCTCCGGGCCGGCGGTCGTGCGCCCAGCCGCCGTCCGGGCTCCGGGCGGCGGCTTTTGTTACCCGGAATTTTCAACAAAGTGTTGACGGCCTGTTGCCGGAAGGCGTTAGCTGTCCGCAGCCCGTTCAGCACAAAGGCCGTTCGCGGCCACGGAGGCTCCCGTGACTTCCACTTCCACGCCCCCGGGCCTGGCCCGGTTCAACGTCCTGGAGGAGCACGCGGCCCTGGCCGTCCTCCACGAGGCGTGCGCCTCCAGGGCATGGGCCGCACAGCTGCTCGGCGCCCGTCCCTACGCCACCGTCGAAGCCCTCTACGCCGCCAGTGACGCCGCCATGGCCGGGCTGTCCGCCGAGGACCTGGCGGAGGCGATGGCCGGACATCCGCCGATCGGCCGACCCAAGCCCGGCGACCCGGCCTCGGCCAGGGAGCAGCGCGGCATGGCCGGCGCCTCCGAGGACCTCAAGGCGGAGATGCTGGAACTGAACCTGGCCTACCAGGACTGGTTCGGCCATGTCTTCCTCATCTGCGCCACCGGGAAGACCGGAGAGCAGATGCGGGACGCGGTGAAGGAGCGGATCGGCAACTCGCCGGAGCAGGAGCGGGAGATCGTCCGCACCGAACTCGGCGAGATCAACCGCATCCGCCTCGCCCGCATCGTCGAAGAGGACTGAGAGCAGCATGAGCACCAGCACCACCGCCTCCGTGTCCACCCACATCCTGGACACCAGCGCCGGCCGCCCCGCGGAGGGCGTCGCCGTCCGGCTCTCCGCCCGGTCCGGGCGCGACGCGGACTGGCGGGAACTCGGTGGCTCCGCGACCGACGGGGACGGGCGGTGCAAGGACCTGCCGGCGCCGCCGCAGGGAACCACCCACGTACGACTGGACTTCGCCGTCGAGCCGTACTTCGAGAAGAAGCAAGCCGATGCGCAGCAGGACGCCCCCGCGAATCGGGACAGCGGTGCCGTGTTCTTCCCCGAGGTGGCGATCACCTTCGCCGTGAACGCCGGGGAGCACTACCACGTACCGCTGCTGCTCAACCCGTTCGGCTACTCCGTATACCGAGGGAGCTAGCAGACATGGCAGTCAATTACCCCCCCGGCCCCCCCCGGTTTGGGGGGCACCAAACCATCCGGCAAGCCCGGGAACCCGGGGGGTAAAAAACCCCCGGCCGGGCCCCCCCCCCCAATTATTGGCCGATAGT
>NZ_JBHYKH010000876.1:0-2019 GCF_042741275.1 Streptomyces sp. NPDC058964 | reverse complement strand
TGGGACCCGGCCGGGGGTGGGCGCGGGCGGCAGGGAGAACGCGCGGCTGTTTCGCGGTGCGGCTCAGCTGAAGGAGTCGCCGCAGGCGCAGGAGCCCGTCGCGTTCGGGTTGTCGATCGTGAAGCCCTGCTTCTCGATGGTGTCCACGAAGTCGATGGTGGCGCCGCCCAGGTACGGGGCGCTCATGCGGTCGGTGACGACCTTGACCCCGCCGAAGTCCTTCTCCACGTCGCCGTCGAGGGAACGCTCGTCGAAGAAGAGCTGGTAGCGCAGGCCGGAGCAGCCGCCGGGCTGGACGGCGACACGCAGCGCGAGGTCCTCACGGCCTTCCTGGTCGAGCAGGGCCTTGACCTTGGACGCCGCGGCGTCGGTCAGAACGATGCCGTCGGTGACGGTGGTGGTCTCGTCCGATACGGACATCTACATCTCTCCCGGTTTGTACGGAGACTGCTTGCCGACAGATGCAACCGGCGGGCCCGCGGATTCATTCCGGGCCGAGCACTTGCGCTTTCGGTTCCTCTTCATGCTCGCACATGCGCGGTGGAGCCGACAGGGAGCCGCGGACGGGTCCCCGGGATTCATGTCACATAGACGCTATGGCCATCGTCAAACTGACGTGAACCGGTTATCATAGATAGCGTCAGTTCGACGAAAAGAAGAAAGGGTGCGTGTCGTGACCACCGCCCAGCCCCAGGAGCTCGACGTACAGCCGACTCCTCTCGCCCTGCTGCTTCTCGGCCGCGAAGCCGACCCGAGGAGCGAGCGCGGCGTCGAGTGTCCCGGTGACCTCCCCTCGCCGTCCGACCCCGACCTGGTCGAGCGCGCCCGCGCGGCCAAGGAAAAGCTCGGCGACAAGGTCTTCGTGCTCGGCCACCACTACCAGCGCGACGAGGTCATCCAGTTCGCCGACGTCACGGGCGACTCCTTCAAGCTGGCGCGGGACGCGGCGGCGCGCCCCGAGGCCGAATACATCGTCTTCTGCGGCGTCCACTTCATGGCGGAGTCGGCCGACATCCTGACCTCGGACGACCAGAAGGTGGTTCTGCCCGACCTGGCCGCCGGCTGCTCCATGGCCGACATGGCGACGGCCGAACAGGTGGCGGAGTGCTGGGACGTCCTCACGGAGGCCGGCGTCGCCGGGCAGGTCGTGCCCGTCTCGTACATGAACTCGTCCGCGGACATCAAGGCGTTCACGGGCAAGCACGGCGGCACGATCTGCACGTCGTCGAACGCGAAGCGGGCCCTGGAGTGGGCCTTCGAGCAAGGCGAGAAGGTCCTGTTCCTGCCGGACCAGCACCTGGGCCGCAACACCGCCGTCCGCGACATGGGCATGTCCCTGGACGACTGCGTCGTCTACAACCCGCACAAGCCGAACGGCGGTCTGACCGCCGACGAGCTGCGCGCCGCCAGGATGATCCTGTGGCGCGGCCACTGCTCGGTCCACGGCCGGTTCAGCCTGGACTCGGTGAACGACGTGCGCGCCCGCATCCCCGGTGTGAACGTCCTGGTCCACCCCGAGTGCAAGCACGAGGTCGTGGCCGCCGCGGACTACGTCGGCTCGACGGAGTACATCATCAAGGCCCTGGAGGCCGCCCCGGCCGGCTCCAAGTGGGCGATCGGCACGGAGCTGAACCTGGTCCGCCGTCTGGCGAACCGTTTCGCGCCCGAGGGCAAGGAGATCGTCTTCCTCGACCGGACGGTCTGCTTCTGCTCGACCATGAACCGCATCGACCTCCCCCACCTGGTCTGGACCCTGGAGTCCCTGGCCGAGGGCAACCTGGTCAACCGCATCGAGGTCGACAAGGAGACCGAGGCGTTCGCGAAGCTGGCGCTGGAGCGCATGCTCGCCCTGCCGTAAGACATAGCGCGTGCACCAAGTGCACCGCGTGCACAAGGAGCGGGGGGGGCCCGCGCGGGGGGGGGCGCGGGTTTTTGTTTAGTCCCCCCCGGCGCCCCCCCGCAGTTGACCCCGCCAGTGTGATCGCGCAGGGGCGGGCGGAGGCCCGCGAGGTTATAAAA
>NZ_JBHYKH010000875.1:0-2020 GCF_042741275.1 Streptomyces sp. NPDC058964 | reverse complement strand
GGTGTGCCCGTACGCGGGCACCACCTGCTCGGCGATGTGGGGCAACAAGGGCACCGACCCCAGGGACGTCTACCTCGAGACGTTCTATGACGACGACGAGGGCGGAAGCGGCCTCACGCATGCGGACCGGCTCGCCCGCATCGGCGACGGCGCGGGGGTCCCCGGCCTGGAGTTCGGCACCGAGAAGGGCGCGATCGTCGACGTGTCCGACGGCTACGCCGTCTACAACTCGGGCGGTGCCACACCGACGCAGTACGTCGCCAGGTTCGGCTATGCCGCGAAGCTGAAGCGCTCGATCCGCGCCGCCGCCCTGAACGGCTCCACCCTCTGGAGCGCCACCGCCACCGCCGGCCAGGTCACCTCGTACAGCCTCACCGAGGACAAGACCCTCACCACGGTGACGATCCCGGGCGCCGCCTGCGTCCCGACCGAGCTGCAGGCCGCCGGCCGCTGGCTGTACTGGGCCTGCGGGACGGACGCGGCGGCCTCGGCGGGCGTGTACGACACCAAGGCCCGTACGTCGGTCGCCGTCACCCCCGGTGACGTGCTGCTCGGCGACGGCTTCACCGTCCGCCACGACCACGCCGCCGACGAGCTGATCCTCACCGACGCGGCCAGCGGCGCCACCCGCGTGGTCGCCGCCAGGCTCCCGGACACCGGTCTGGCCGCCGACCGCCGCTTCCGCTGGACCGTGGACGAGTACACGGGCCTGGTCGCCTGGTTCGACATGTTCGAGCAGACGCACGTCGCCACCACCGGCGTGACCCCGTCCGCCCCGACCGCGTTCGAGTCGACCGCCGGAGACTACGCCACGCCGTCCGCGTCCGACTCCTGGACCGGCAACTGGCTGCTTTCCCGTCCCGTCACCTCCTGGTCGCTGACCCTCACCTCGGTGGAGAGCGGCGAGACCGGCAAGGCCACCCGCACGTTCACCGGCGGTGCGGCCACCGCACGGGTGTCGGTGGGCTGGAACGGCAAGACCGCGAGCGGAAGCCGCTTCCCCAGCGGCCACTTCACATGGACCCTGACGGCAACGGGCCTCGGCACCTCCACCGCCACCACCGTCAGGACCGGCAGCGGCTTCCTCGACCACGGGGCGCCGGTACGGCACGACTTCGGCAGCCCGGACGGCCCGGACGGAGTCGGTGACCTGCTGACCCTCAACTCGTCGGGCGGTCTCACCTTCCAGATCGGCACGGGGACCGGGAAGTTCTCGGACAAGGTCACCGGAACCGGCTGGGCGACGAGCGCCAAGGCCGTCCCGTTCGGCGACCTGAGCGGGGACAGCTGCAACGACGTGCTGGTACGGCTGGGCAGCGGGGCCCTGCGGCTGTACAAGCCGGGCTGCGGCGCCGCGCTCAAGCCGACGACGTCGTACACCACGCTGGCGACCAGCGGCTGGACCCAGTACGACCTGCTGACCTCGCCCGGCGACATCAGCGGCGACGGCCGGGCCGACCTGATCGCCCGCAACGCGTCGACCGGCGCGGTGTACCTGTTCAAGGGCACCAGCACGGGCAAGCTGTCCGACCGGGTGAAGCTGTACGACAACTGGAAGGGCTACAAGAAGATCGTCGGCACCGGCGACCTCGACGGCGACGGCATCGGCGACCTGCTCGCCCAGGACACGTCGAACAACCTGTACCGCTACAACGGCACCGGCAAGGGCACCCTGACCGCCCGCACCAAGGTGTTCGGCAACTGGGGTGCCTCGTACAACGCCGTCGTCGGCGTCGGCGACATCAACCGCGACGGCAAGGCGGACCTCGTCGCGCGGGACACCTCGGGCAACCTGTACCGCAACTACGGTGACGGCAAGGGATCGTTCGGGGCGCGCACGCAGATCGCGACCGGATGGGGCGGGTACAAGGCCCTGTCATAGACCCGGCGTCATAGACCCGGCTCGCGCAAGCGAGAAGGGGGGGGGCGGCGGCCTGGAGGATTGGGGGGGGCGCGGGGTGTATTTCCTCCCCGCCGGCGGTTCCCCCGGGGCCGGCGCGGTGGGCGGCGTGGCGTCCGC
>NZ_JBHYKH010000874.1:0-2028 GCF_042741275.1 Streptomyces sp. NPDC058964 | reverse complement strand
GGTGCTGGTGACGGGGCGCCAGGAGGACGAGCTCGTCTTCACTTCAACGGTCACCATGTCCGACCCCACCACCTGACCCACCACTCGCCCCCCTGGCGGCCCGGGTGTCCCGGCGCCGGGGCACCCTCGAAGCCGTACTGGAGACCCCGGCCGGGGTTGCCCGGTCGCTGTCGCGCGCACGTCGGGCGGCGGCGTGGGGAGGGCTCGGGCGGCCTCGCGGCGCCGCCGGGCCGCGTCCGGCCGGGACGCCCGGAAGAAGGGCCGTCCGGTGACGGGAAGGCGGCGCCGCGCGGGCGCCGAGCCGGGCCGCGGGTCCGACACCGAGTCCGCCCGGGGGGCCGCCGGCGGCGGACCGTGCGCCGGGGCCGGGCGGTCGCCACCCGGGGATTCAGAGCCCGGACGCGGCGGGGCCCCACTTCGCGGCGGACTCGGCCAGGGACTCGGCGAGGATGCGCCAGATGTCCGCGGCCAGGTCGATGTTGGCGTCGGCCTGGGCCTGTTCAGCCAGGGCGCGCAGACCTTGGACGCTGCTGTGGTCACCGGAGCGGATGCGCAGCTGGTGGCGCAGGATGTCGAGCCGTGTCCGGTCCCGGTAGGTCATCATGGACTGTGCCTGGGCGAGTTCGCCGAGCAGGAGGCGGGCGTCGTCGTACCGGGCGGTGAGGAAGGCGAGGTCGGCCTTGAGCGCGGTCAGCTCCTGGCGCAGGCCGGGCGTCCCGACGAAGGCGAGCGCCGACTCGGCCGCCGCCGCACACCGCTCGGCGGCCTCGGGGTCCGGGGGTCGCTTCTGCAGGTGCAGCCGGCCGGTCGCGGTCCTGAGCCTGAGCCACAGCACGAGGTCCTCACCGCTGTCGAACTTCTCCAGCGCCTCCTCCAGACGAGCCTGCGCGGCGGCGTGGTCGCCCTGCCGGACCAGCACCGCCGCCGCGGTCCACATCGCCTCGGCCCACACCGCGTCCGACCGGCCCGCGACCAACTCGACCAGCTCGTCCGCGTGGGCCCGGGCGTCGGGTATCCGGCCCGCCTCGGCCTCCACGGAGACCAGGGCCAGCAGCACCGCCGCACGGTCGTCCGCCTCCAGGCGGCCGTCCTCCTGGGCGAGACGGTGAGCGGTCGTCGCGGCGTCGCGGGCGTCGGCGATCTCGCCGAGCGAGCGCAGGCAACGGGCGTACCGGGTCAGCCCGCGCACCCGCAGTGCGGTCAGCCCGACCTGGTCGCCGAGCCGTACCAGCTCCTCCAGGTAGCCGCGTTCGCCGGTGTGGTCGCCCTCGACGCGCCGCTGCCGGGCCAGGTGCCACAGAGCCTGCCAGCGCAGCACCGGCGTCTCGTGCCCCTCGGCGGCGAGGGTCTCGCGGAGGGTTTCGATCGCCACGTCGGAGCCGGTGGAGGTGGCCAGGGTGAGCGCGTGGGCGAGCGAACCGCCCGCGGGTTCCTCGAAGTCCGCCGGTTCCAGGCCGAGCCGTCCGGCGAGGTGGGCGACGGCCCGTTCGGTGGGTTGACGGGCACCGGACTCCAGCCGGGAGAGGTACCCGGTGGACATGCCGTCACCCGTCAGCGCGGTCTGGGACAGCCCGCGCGCCTGGCGCAGTTTCCGGAGACGACGGCCGAAAGCCGGCTGCTGCAGCATGTGACCATCCTTGAGGTCGGGCGGGCGGTGGTGGCCGCGAGGCAGAAGTGGCAAGCCGTCCGAAGCCGCGACGAGCCTAGGGCGCGGGGCAACAGCCGGGCAATGTTTTGCCAGGCGCCCTGGCACGGTCTCGTGCGGACCTCACGTATGTCTCGTGCGCTTCTCGAGCGGCCCCCCGCGCGGTCGGCCGGAGCGTCTCGGCAGACGGAGGAGGCGGCACCGCGGGGCCGGCGTGTCACGGAAGGCCGTGCCGGCACCGGCGAGCGCATTCCCGGCCGCCGGTCCAGCCTCTCGCCCGCCGTGCTTCAGGCCGTGCCGTCCGGCACCGGGTCAGACACCAGCGCCAGGTGCCGGCGCCCTGCCGTACGCCGCTGCGGACGCGGCAGGCGTACCGCCGGAGC
>NZ_JBHYKH010000873.1:0-2030 GCF_042741275.1 Streptomyces sp. NPDC058964 | reverse complement strand
CGAAGACACCGCGGGCCGGGTCGCCGGCCGGGACCGGCGTGTCGGTGGCCGTCCAGGTCAGGCCGCGGTCCGCGGAATGCAGCACGCGCGCGTGGGCGCCGCCGCCGGTGGCCAGCCAGGCATCCCTGGGACCGGAGGTGACCAGGCACTGTCCGCTCGCGGCGAAGCCCGCCTCGCCGTCGAGGGCGGCGGGCATCCCCTCGGCGGGCAGCACCCGCCAGGTGCGTCCGCCGTCGCCGGTGGACAGGATGCGGAACTTTCCGTCCACGGGGTCGCTCATGGCGAGGCCGTGGCGGCGGTCGAAGAAGGAGAGGCAGTCGTAGAACGCCTTCGGGTCGGTGTTGCGGAAGGACTCGGTCCAGGTGGCTCCGCCGTCGTCGGTGCGGTAGACGCGGGAGGCCTCGCCCTCCCCGATGGCCAGCACCACCGCGCGCCGCGCGTCGAACGCCTCGACGTCCCGGAACTGCAGATCGGCAGCGCCCGGCGGAGAGACGTTCCGCCAGCTCGCGCCGCCGTCGGTGGTGCGCAGGACGGTACCGCCGGTTCCGGCCAGCCAGGCCGTGTCGCGACTGACGGCGGACAGCCCGCGGAAGCGGACGCCGGGGGTGCCGGTGTCCTTGAGTTCCCAGTGCGGTGCGCGGTGGCCGGGCGGTGCGGCCTGCGCGGGTCCGGCCGTCAGCGCGGCCAGCGCGGCTCCGCAGGCCACCCCCGCGGCCAGCACCCGGCTCGTACGTCTCGTGCGTCGCGTGCTTCCCAAGCGCCTCATGGCGGGCGAAGCTAGCCCACGGCCCTCCGGCCGTCCAGGGGGCCTCAGCCGCCCCTGGGGGCAGCCCGGACGGCCCCGGCCACACGCCTGCATGGAAGCGGTGACCGAGGTCACTCGGAATTCGTGTGCACGGATTGGCCGATTCCGACGTCTCTTCCAGTGCCAGGTCGCATCAACCCGGAAGTTCGTTCAGCCGTCACGAGGGAGCAAGGCGTTGTCCACCGTCATCGAGCAGCCCGTAGAGGCCCGCCTCGTCGCCGCCGCACCGCGCATGCCGAGCATTCCCGCCACGCTGCGCTACGACCGGCACGACCCGTACGCCGTCCAGATGACCTTCCCCGCCCCGGCCACCCTGGAGGGCGTGGACGTGTGCTGGACCTTCGCCCGCGAGCTGCTCGCGGCGGGTCTGCACGGCCCGGAGGGCCACGGTGACGTACGGGTGCGGCCGTACGGGTACGACCGCACCGTACTGGAGTTCCACGCCCCCGAGGGCACGGCCGTGGTGCATGTCCGCACGGGCGAGATCCGCCGGTTCCTGCAGGCCACGAGCGGCCTCGTGCCCGTGGGTCTCGAGCACCTGCAGCTGGACCTCGACCACGACCTGGCCGAACTGATGCGGGACGCCTGCTGACCTAGCACTCCCGCGCCAGCAGGGCGTTGAGTTCGCCGTAGGCGAGCCCGTCCGCCGGCGCCCCGTACGTTCCCGCGTCCAGCAGCTCCCGCGCGGCGCGGCGGACGACGGCGTGGGCGGCCTCGGCCAGGCTCGAGCCGGCGCTCACCCGGGCCACGCCGAGGGCGGCGAGTTCGCCCACGGACGGCGCGCCGGGGCCCACCAGTACGTTGAGCGGCCCGTCCACGCCCGCGACGAGCGCCTTGACCGTGTCCGGGTCGACGGCCCCGGGCACGAAGATCCCGTCGGCGCCCGCGGCGCGGAAGGCGGCGGCCCGCTCCAGGGTGGCGTCCACTCCCCCGGCACCGCGCAGGAAGGTGTCGATACGGGCGTTGACGAACAACGGCACGCCCTGATCGTCGGCCGCCTGCCGTGCGGCGGCGATGCGCTCGGCCTGCTCGGCCACCGGCCGCAGCGGCCCGCTCCCCTCCTCGTGGAACGCGTCCTCTATGTTGACGCCCACCGCGCCCGCCACGAGCACCGCGCGGACGGTGTCGGCGACGCCCGCCGGGTCCTTCGCGTAGCCGCTCTCGATGTCGGCGCTGACCGGGACCCGGACCGTGGCGGCGATGCGCGCGACGGCGTCCAGCGCTC
>NZ_JBHYKH010000872.1:0-2043 GCF_042741275.1 Streptomyces sp. NPDC058964 | reverse complement strand
GTCCCTCGGGCCGGTCGATGACGATCTCCCCGTTCGCGGTCCCGAGACGGACGGCCGTGACGACCGGGCCGTCGGTGACCACCCGGTCGACCGTGACGTGCAGCCGCGCCTCCAGCCAGCGGGCCAGCAGCTCGGCCGCCGGGTTGTCCGCCTCGGCCTCCACGGTCGCCGAGGTCACCGGCACCCGGGCCTGGTCGAGGGCGGCGGCCAGCATGGAACGCCACAGCGTCAGCCGGGTCCAGGCCAGGTCGGTGTCGCCGGGCGTGTACGCGCGGACCCGGCGCTCCAGGGTCTCCATCGGGCGCTCCACCGCGTACAGGTTGGTGTTGCGGCGCGGGGGCCGCGCCCCCCCCCGGGCGCCCCCCCCGGCCCCGCCCCCCCCGGGCCCCCGCCGGCCGGGGCGCCCCCCCGCCCCCGACGGCTCCCGCACCCGTGCGGGTCAGGTGCCGCGGGGAATGGCACGAGGTGGTGTTCCGGCCCGGCGGCCTGCTGCGCATGCCGCACAGCGACGAGGAACAACAGCGTGAGCGCGCCATGCGCGCCTTCGGCGGTGCCGTCGCCGGTTGCTTCGCGGTGGAGCAGACGTGGACCTCCGGAGAGGGCCGTCTGCCCAAGGCGCTGCGGGCGCAACGCCACGAACTGTTCCTGCGCGCCCAGCACGGCGACACCCCCGGCGTGCTGGAGCTCCTGGACGCGGGTGTCGATCCCCGCGTGCGGGACGCCGGCGGCCGCACCCTGCTGCACGTACTGAACCTCCTCGACCACGAGACGCTGCTGCCCCGGCTGCTGGCGGAGGGGCTGGATCTCGAGGCCCTGGACCGGCGGGGGCGCACACCGCTGTTCGTGGCCGTCAACGACCTCGGTTCCAAGGCGCTGGTGGAGGCGCTCGTCGCCGCCGGGGCGCGGCTCGACGTGATCGACCAGTCCGAGTTGTCGCTGGCCCAGCTCGTCCGTCGCTACAAGCGGCCCGACCTGGCCTTCCTCCGCACACGCGTACAGGAGGAGCATCCAGGCGTCGGCGCCGAGTGGTGGGACGAATGGATGGACGAGCAGGAGGAGTACTACGCGGACGAAGCGGACGAAGCGGACGGCGCGGACGAGCCCGGCGATGCGGACGAGCCCGACGACGAGGAGGAGCAGCCCTTTTGAGCACCGACGGTACCGCCCCCGACGCGCCGTCCGGACCGCTGGCGGCCGCGGACGACCTCAACCGCAGGCTGCGTGCGCGGCGGACCGAGCCCGCAGCGAACCCGCAACTGGAGGCGCTGGCCCTCGCCGTGACGGCCAATCAGCCCGTCCTGCTGTGGGGGGAGCCGGGGATCGGCAAGTCGGCCGCCCTGGAGCAGCTCGCCGCCGGGATCGGCCTGCCGCTGGAGACGGTCATCGCCAGCGTGCACGAACCCTCCGACTTCGCCGGACTGCCCGTCGTCGGTGACGACCCGGCCGTGACCGGTGTCCCGATGGCCCCGCCGGACTGGGCGGTCCGCCTCGCCCGGGCCGGGCAGGGCCTGCTCTTCTTCGACGAACTGTCCTCCGCACCACCCGCCGTGCAGGCGGCTCTGCTGCGGGTGGTGCTCGAACGGCGGGTCGGCAGCCTGGTCCTGCCGGAAGCGGTGCGCATCGTCGCCGCCGCCAACCCGCCGTCCAGCGCGGCGGACGGCTGGCATCTCAGCCCACCGCTCGCCAACCGGTTCGTCCACCTCGAGTGGACCCACGACCCCCGGACCGTCGCCCGGGGCATGGCCGGCACCTGGCCGGAGGCGACCGTGCCCGTCGTCGGTGCCGCCAAGGTGCCCGGTGCGGTCGCCCGGGCCCGTGGCGCGATCTCCGGCTTCCTCACGGCCCGGCCCGGCCTGGTCCACCACATCCCCGGCGACGCCGGGAGCCGGGGCCGGTCCTGGCCGTCCCCGCGCACCTGGGAGATGGCACTCAGGCTGCTCGCCACCGGGTACGCGGCCGGCGCAGGCCGCGAGGCGCTGGCCGCCGCGCTCACCGGTGCCGTCGGGGACGGCGCGGGCCGAGCGCGGGCGCGCCAACACCAAA
>NZ_JBHYKH010000871.1:0-2062 GCF_042741275.1 Streptomyces sp. NPDC058964 | reverse complement strand
TGATCCCACCAGTGTGAGCTGTAGACGGCCGTCCTGACCGCGAACAGGCTGGCCTCGACCTCCGGCGGCACGGGTGCCTCGGGCGCCTTCAACGGGTTGGCCTCGTCGAGGAGTTCGATGTCGTCCAGGATCCGCCCGATCAGCTGACTCAGCTCGCGGAAGCGGGCCGCGGCCTCCCGGTACGCCTCCGCCTCGGGGGGCTCCTCACGAGGCGCGACGCGCCGGTACGCCCGCAGGGCGAGGTCGAGTTCGCGCTGTGCGGCCCGCGCCCGCTCCAGCCGGTGGGCGTCCCCGTGCCTGATCAGATGTGCCTGGACGCCCAGCCGGATCGCCTCCAGGCCGCCGTCCTTCTCGTAGGCCCGCAGCCGGTGGGCCCAGCGGCTGCCGGGCCGGTCCTTCTCCAGCAGGGCAGCGAACTCGTGCCAGGTCGCACGGTTCCCGTCCGCCAGGCGCTCGGCGACGTCCCGGATCACGTCCCTGGTCTGGTCCGAGACCGCCCCCCAGGGCTGCTGCTCCATCAGGAGGCCGGTCACGGCCGAGGCCAGGAATATCTGGTCGCGGTTGTCCCCCTGACTGATGATCTTGGGCGCGAAGGCGTCCAGGCTGTTCAGGGAGTCGACCCGGCCGAGCCCCGCGCCGCCCGGCAGGCCGGTGTCCAGGACGGGCACCACGATGCGGTCGAACTGGTTGGCCACCAGCAGCGCCGCGGTGCCGAGGGCCTCCTGACTGCGCCCGTCGGCGGCGAGCATCTGCCAGAAGTCCAGGGCGATGTCGGACGGCAGATGGTGGGCCGGCAGCACCAGCAGGATGGAGTGGATGTCCTGCAGTGCCTGACGGCTGAGATTCCGGTCGCGTCCGAAGGACCCGACGGCGCCGACCCCCGGGAAGTCGAGGATCTGCACCTCACGCCCGTCCAGCAGCTCGCCCAGCGGCCAGTGCTCCGGGTCGACCTCGACGACCTGCTCGACCCGCTCGACCAGGGGGAAGCAGTCGGCCAGCGCCGCCCCGCCCGTCGTCAGGCGGTCGCGGCTGATCAGGAGTTTGCGCGGTGTGGGCGGAGTGTCGGGCGTGGGGGTGGCCACGGGCAGTTCCAGCACTGCGCGTACGGTCGCGGTGGCCAGGTCCACCGGCTCGGAACCGAGCAGGCCCTGCTGACCCTGTTCGGCGTCACGGAAGCGGAGCAGTTCCAGTGCGGCGTCGCGGAAGCGCGAGGAGATCAGGTCGTACGGGACGTGGGCAACTCCCGGCACCTGCCGGCCCCACAGGCACCGGTACCAGGCGAGGAACGGCGCCCAGCCCTGCGGTCCGCCGACCAGGTCCGTGTCGCCGAGCACCTGCCCCGCCTTCAGCTGCGGAAGCTGCTCGTCGAGCAGGCGCACCAGCTCCTGGGCGATCTCCCGCACGCAGGAGGCGAGCCGGTCGCGGGTCATGAAGTGGATCTTCGAGACGTCACCGAGCCTGGTGCCCGTCCCCGCCGTTCCCCGGCGCAGGCGCAGCACGGTGATGTTGCCGGTGGTGGGGCGCTCCTCCACCGGGAGCAGGTCGGGGCGGCCCAGCAGGGCGCCCAGGAGCAGGGACTTGCCCACCGTGAACTCGCCGACGACGGCGAGTGAGATGGGTGCGGCCGACCGCGCCCTCAGCTTCGCGGCCGCCCGGGCCAGTGTCTTGCGGGCGGTCTCCTCCTCTTCGGAGGCGGGCGGGTCGAGGGAGTCGAGGAAGGCCTCGACGTCGCGGACGTATTCATCGAGTTGACTGAGCGACAGCTGGCGTGCCAACGGTTTCCCCCCTGTGATCATGTACGGGCCGGAGCGGCCGGCGGTGCGCGGCCCCTGCCTAGGTGCGGACGAAGAAGAGTTCGAGCCGGAGGGTGTCCGGGTCGCCGCCCCCGTCGTGGTAGGGGCGGATCAGCTTGGGGTTGTCCTGCGGGAAGAACGCGGGGTCCCAGGCGAGCACGCGGGGAGCGATGGTGTCGGCCAGCCGCTGGCTGCGGGCGAGGTCGACCCCGCGGCAGCCGGGGCAGGCGGCCGCGGCACCCCACACCAGCACCAGTGCGGCATGCCGG
>NZ_JBHYKH010000870.1:0-2063 GCF_042741275.1 Streptomyces sp. NPDC058964 | reverse complement strand
CCCCAGTTCACCACCTCGGGCACGATTAACCGGCTTCCCGTCGCACCTCTGGCCGTGTCGGGGCCCCCACGCCGCTGGGGGGGGGCGCCCGGCCGGACGGGAGCGGTCGCACGGTCCACGGAGCGTAATATCCGTCGAACGGCCGCCACCCTTCGTTGTACCGTTCTGGTGTCCCCGCCCAGACCAAGGCAGGGCCATCGATCCCGTACCGGCGGGTGAACCGGTCAACACATGTACGTGGGGACTCTGTCCTTCGATCTCCTCCTCGGCGACGTGCGGTCGCTGAAGGAGAAGCGCTCCGTCGTCCGCCCGATCGTCGCCGAACTCCAGCGGAAGTACGCCGTGAGCGCGGCCGAGGTGGACCACATGGACCTCCACCGGCGAGCCGTCATCGGCCTCGCCGTCGTCTCCGGCGACGCGGCGCATCTCAGCGACGTACTGGACCGGTGCGAACGGCTGGTCGCCGGCCGCCCCGAGGTGGATCTGCTGTCCGTGAGACGGCGCTTCCACGGCGAAGACGACTAGACGGCACAACACCAACAGAACGTAGAAGAAGAAAGAACGGGAGACGGACCAGTGGCCGACAACGCGCGGGCGAAAAGGCTGGCGGACCTCATCCGAGAGGTGGTGGCCCAGAAGCTGCAGCGCGGGATCAAGGACCCGCGGCTCGGCTCGCACGTCACCATCACGGACACCCGGGTGACCGGGGACCTGCGGGAGGCGACCGTCTTTTACACCGTCTACGGTGACGAAGAGGAGCGGCAGGCCGCGGCCGCCGGTCTGGAGAGCGCCAAGGGCATCCTGCGCTCCGAGGTCGGGCGGGCGGCCGGCGTGAAGTTCACGCCGACCCTCGCCTTCGTCGCGGACGCCCTTCCGGACACCGCCCGGAACATCGAGGACCTCCTCGACAAGGCGCGCGCCTCCGACGCGAAGGTGCGCGAGGCTTCCGCGGGTGCCGCGTTCGCCGGTGACGCCGACCCGTACAAGAAGCCGGGCTCCGAGGACGAGGCCGACGAGACGGACGACGCCGCCGAATGACCAGCAAGCCCACCCCGCCCGACGGCCTCGTCATCGTCGACAAGCCGTCGGGCTTCACTTCGCACGACGTCGTCGCCAAGATGCGCGGCATCGCCAGGACCCGCCGCGTGGGCCACGCGGGCACCCTCGACCCGATGGCGACGGGAGTGCTCGTCCTCGGCGTCGAGAAGGCGACGAAGCTCCTCGGACACCTCGCCCTCACCGAGAAGGAGTACCTCGGCACCGTCCGTCTCGGGCAGAACTCGGTCACCGACGACGCCGAGGGCGACATCACCTCGTCCACCGACGCCTCCAACATCACCCGCGAGGCCGTCGACGCCGCCGTCGCCAAGCTGACCGGCGACATCATGCAGGTGCCGTCCAAGGTGAGCGCCATCAAGATCAACGGCGTGCGCTCGTACAAGCGGGCGCGCGAGGGCGAGGACTTCGAGATCCCCGCGCGGCCGGTCACCGTCTCGTCCTTCACCGTGTACGACGTCCGCGACGCCGTGGCCGAGGACGGCACCCCCGTGCTCGACCTCGTGGTGTCGGTGGTCTGCTCGTCCGGCACCTACATCCGGGCGCTCGCCCGCGACCTGGGCGCCGACCTCGGAGTGGGCGGACACCTCACCGCGCTGCGCCGCACCCGCGTCGGACCGTACAAGCTGGACTCGGCACGGACCCTCGACCAGCTCCAGCAGGAGCTGACCGTCATGCCGATCGCGGAAGCGGCCGAGGCCGCGTTCCCGCGCTGGGACGTGGACGCCAAGCGCGCCCGGCTGCTCACCAACGGTGTGCGGCTGGAGATGCCCGAGGAGTACGCGGCCGGGGGCCCCGTGGCCGTCTTCGACCCCGAGGGCCGCTTCCTCGCGCTCGTCGAGGAGCAGAAGGGCAAGGCCAAGAGCCTGGCCGTCTTCGGCTGACCCGGCCGGGGCGGGAGCCGACGGGTTCCAGCCCCTTGTCGCGGCGCCCCACGCCGCCCCCCAACAACGCCCCGCACCCGACCCCCCCCGGATCCCCCACCCACCCGGTGATTCAACCCCCCC
>NZ_JBHYKH010000869.1:0-2069 GCF_042741275.1 Streptomyces sp. NPDC058964 | reverse complement strand
CCAGGTTCACCTGGTCGGTGGGTCGGGTGGCGGGGTTGAGGGGGACACGGTGGCGGGGTTTGGGTGCGGGGGGGGGTTTGCGCCCATGGGAGGGCTGGGGGGGAATGGGGATCGTTGCAGGGTGAGGGTGGGCTGAGGCAGGGGTCAGTGGGTGTCCAGGAACGCGGCGATGAGCGCGGCCCGCTCCAGCAGGGAGGACAGCGAAGCGTGTTCGTCCTCGCCGTGGGCGCCGGCGCCCGCAGGGCCCAGGCCGTCGACCGTCGGGATGCCGAGCGCGCCGGTGAGGTTGGTGTCGCCCGCGCCGCCGGAGGAGCCGAGGGGCAGGTCCAGGCCCAGGGTGGCGGCGAGCGTGGTCAGTTCGGCCGCCAGGGGGTTGGCCGGGTCCATCGCCCAGGCCGGGCGATGGGACAGCGTCTTTGCGGACAGGGCGGCCCGCTGCCGCACCGGGGTCGGTTCCAACAGGGCCGACATCAGGGCCCGTTCGGTCTCGGCGGTGGCATAGCGCAGGCCGATCTCCGCCTCGGCGTGGTCGGCGACCACGTTGGCGCGGGTACCGCCCGTGATGGTGCCGACGTTCAGTGCGGCGTCGGGGAGGGCGGCGGCCGTCGCCCGAAGCCGTGCTAGCTGGTCCACGAGCTCGTCGATCGCGGAGACGCCGAGGGCGGCGTCGAGGCCGGCGTGGGCGCTGACCCCGCGCACGCTAAGCCGCATCCGGGCCACCCCGCGTCGGCCGATCTTCAACGCGCCGCCGGGCAGTGGTGGTTCGAGGCCGAGCACCGCGTTGGCTCCCTCGGCGTGCCGGGCCACGAGGCGGCTGCCGTCGGGGCTGCTGATCTCCTCGTCGTTGACCACCACGAGGCGTATCGGACGCCTGGGCGTGGTGCCTGTACGGGACAGCAGGTCCATGGCCAGTTCGACGGCCACCAGGGAGCCCTTCATGTCGAAGACCCCGGGGCCGGTGACCGTGTCGCCGTCCTCGGCGAGCGTGAAGGGGCGCCGGGCGACCGTGCCGGCCGGGAAGACGGTGTCGCTGTGGGCCACGAGCAGCGTATGTCCGGCGTGGGAGCCGTCGTCCGCCGTCCCGCGCCCGTTCCAGTAAGCCACCAGGTGGTCGCCGCCCGGTCCCGGCGGCTGTTCGACGCGGTCGGCGGTGGCGGCGAGGCCCGCGGCCAGTTCCTTGCCGAACACGGCCGCACGGTCTGCGTCGCCGGACGGGGTCTCCAATGCGACCAGGCGTTCCCAGCGTTCCAGCACCGTGTTGCCGAACGTGCGGGCCAGTGCGAGGAGATCGGCGGGCTCAGCCATAGCAGTTCTCCACGGCCGAGGTGACCACCCGGGTCAGCGCGCGGAAGCAGCGGATCGCCTCGTACATCGTCGGCAGCGTGAACCGCACGGTCAGCGGGTCGGTCTGGACGACGCCGGGGATGTAGCTTGCGGCGGGCGCCAGGTGGGCGGCGTCGAAGGACACCTCGTAGGTGTAGCCCCCGGCGGGCGGGGCCGTCAGCCGGGGGGAGGCGGGCAGGGCCGTGAGGCCTTCGCGGGCGGCCTCGGTGATCCGGGCGGTGCTCACCTCGGGCGGCAGGCAGATCGCTGAGTAGCGGTCGACGCAGGTCTTGACCACGGCGTGGGCGGCGTGCGGCGCCCAGCCGCGGGCGTCCTCGCAGCACAGGTCGTCGCCGGTGACCAGGACCACCGGGACGGCGTACTCGTCGGCGAGCAGCGCGTTCATCCGGCCCTCGGAGGCCGGCTCGCCGTTGATCCGCACCGCGGTGATGGTGTTGGGCAGATAGGTGTGGGCGAGCACGCCCGGCTGACCGGCGCCGGTGTGGTAGCCGACGAAGGCGACCGCGTCGGGGGAGCGGTCGATGCCCTCCATCATGCCGAGCGGCTTGTGCGTGCCGATCAGCAGCGTGGCTCGTGTGTCGAGCCGGTCGAGGAGCAGGTTGCGCTGGTCGGCGTGGGCCTCGTTGACGAGGATCTCGGTGGCGCCGGCTGCGGCGAAGCCGGCGATCGCGGCGGTGACGTCGGGGGGGAGGGACTGGGGGGGGTGCTCCCAGCGGGCGGGGCCG
>NZ_JBHYKH010000868.1:0-2071 GCF_042741275.1 Streptomyces sp. NPDC058964 | reverse complement strand
GCCGTACGGCGACCGAGCTCGGCGCGCACGCCGTACTCGCCCTCAGCTTCCCGCTGCATCCCCCGGGCAAGCCCGAGAAGTCCCGCGCGGAGGAGCTGCTGGGTGCCGGGGTGCCCACCCTCGTCGTCCAGGGCGGCAACGATCCGTTCGGGAAGCCGGAGGAGTTCCCCGAGGGGGCGTACGACCTGGTCGAGGTGCCGTACGCCGACCACGGCCTCGCGGTCCCCAAGCGCGCCGAGATCACCCAGGAGCAGGCGCTGGAGATCATCACCGACGGTGTCCTCCAGTGGGTCGCGTCACTCGGGTGACGGAGGGAATGCCGCGGCCCGCACCACTGTTGTGGGGGACAGAAGTGCTGAACCACCAGCACCGACGTCGTAGGAGAGGAAGTCCGCCGCATGGGTTCGACCATCTGCCCTCCCGCCGCCCACCACCCCGTGGACGGGCTGCGCCCGGCAGAGTCTGATTCGAGCCGTGAGCGCAGCGCTGACCTGGACTGGACGGTGCTGCACGTGGCCAAGACCGCTCCTATTCGAGCGGCGGCAGGCGCGGGTCGTGTTCTATCCTCCGAATCGAGTGGGACCGGTTTCGGCCCCGCCCGGAATCTTGAGGAGGTGGGTCCGGTCACTGGGACCGACGCAGGGACCGACAACGGTCAGGCGGAGCTGCCCGAGGGCCAGGGCAACAGCGCGGAGTCGACCGCGGAGCGCAGTGCGCGCTTCGAGCGGGACGCGCTCGAATTCCTCGACCAGATGTACTCGGCCGCGCTGCGCATGACGCGCAATCCGGCCGACGCCGAGGACCTGGTGCAGGAGACCTACGCCAAGGCGTACGCGTCCTTCCACCAGTTCCGCGAGGGCACCAACCTCAAGGCCTGGCTGTACCGGATCCTCACGAACACGTTCATCAACTCGTACCGCAAGAAGCAGCGCGAGCCCCAGCGCAGCGCCGCCGAGGAGATCGAGGACTGGCAGCTCGCCCGTGCCGAGTCGCACATGTCGACCGGTCTGCGCTCCGCCGAGTCGCAGGCGCTCGACCACCTGCCCGACTCGGACGTCAAGGAAGCGCTGCAGGCGATCCCCGAGGAATTCCGCATCGCCGTCTACCTCGCGGATGTAGAGGGCTTTGCCTACAAGGAGATCGCGGACATCATGGGGACACCCATCGGTACGGTGATGTCCCGGCTGCACCGGGGCCGCCGTCAACTGCGCGGCATGCTGGAGGACTACGCCCGCGAGCGCGGACTGGTCCCGGCGGGCGCCGGAGAGTCGGACGAAGCGAAAGGCTCGGGCTCATGAGCTGCGGAGAGCCGCACGAGACGGACTGCAGTGAGGTCCTCGATCATCTCTACGAGTTCCTCGACAGTGAGATGCCGGACGTCGATCGCGACAAGTTCAAGCAGCACTTCCAGGAGTGCTCGCCGTGCCTCGAGAAGTACGGCCTGGAAGAGGCCGTGAAGAAGCTGGTCAAGCGGTGCTGCGGGCATGACGACGTGCCGACCGACCTGCGCGCGAAGGTCCTGGGGCGGCTGGACCTGATCCGCTCCGGGCAGGCGGTGCCCGAGCACGACGTGACGGCCGCGCCGGTCACGTCGCAGGAGTCCCGACAGTCCTGACACCGGTCCGCGACGCCGCTTCGGACACCGCTTCCTGACTCGGGAGTCATCACCCGAATGTGCTAATCCGCGGGTCATAGGCCCACAGACCCCCCGACCGCCGCCCTAGGCTCCGGAGCCTGGACAGGCATGGTCGGGGGGAGAGGCGTCGTGGAGACGGTTCCGGCACAGGCACGCAGGTACGTGGTCTGTGCCGCCGTTCTCGCACTGCTCTGTCTGCTGCCGCTGCCCCGGACCCACGCCCCCTGGTGGGCGGTCGCGCTGCTCACCGCGCTGTACGCGGCCTGCGAACACCTGGTCCGGGGCCGCTTCGGGGGCACCTTCTATCCCGTTCTGCTGGCCGGGGCGTTTCTGCTGCCCCCGCCCGCCGCCGTGCTCGTGGCGCTGCACGGCGCGGCGACGCCCCACGCCGCTGAGCGCTGCACCCCCCAGCCGGGGTGGTGGTCTGGCGGCACC
>NZ_JBHYKH010000867.1:0-2072 GCF_042741275.1 Streptomyces sp. NPDC058964 | reverse complement strand
CACCGCGCCACCGCGGGGGGGGCCCCCCGGGACGGGTCCGTACCCGGCGGGGGCCCGCGGGGTTGGGGCCGGCCCGGGCCGGGCGGGCGGGCCGCACGACCGGGCCGACCCGTCCGGATGCGAACGGGAAGCTGTCGGACGTATGTGACGTGGGCCGGTAGGAGCACCGACCGCCGCGGTGCACGATCCGGCGGAAGCGCGGCCTGGCCCGCGTCAGGCGGGCCAGTACGAGCACCGCACCCCGGTGTGCACCGCGTGCCGCAGGTGTTCACCGATCACCGGATCGGCTGCCGCGATCCGGTCCAGCGCCCGGCGGACGGCCTTGCTCACCGCGACCCGGGAGCGTTCCTCGCCCTCGGGGAAGCGGCGGGCGCGTCCGCTCAAGCCCGTGGCACCCGCCAACTGGCCCATCAGCCAGTCGTGTTCGACCTGGGCCACGGCCGCGCGCTCCTGGTCGTCGGCCGCCTTGAACGCGTCCAGTTCGGTGCGCAGCCGGGCCAGACGATTCCGGTACTCCTGCGTCGCCACCCGGTCGAGAACCGGCTGCCCGGACAGGGCCGTGTACCCGGCGTCCCCGTTGAGCGCGGTCAGCCCCGCCACGAGGTCGACGGCCCGGATCTCCTGGCGCGGGTTGGCGATCAGCACCACCAGATGGAGCATCCCCACACTGTGCTCCACCAGGACGCTGCGGCTGCCGAACCCGACCCGCCACTTACGGCCCAGCCGGGTACAGAACGCCGCGGGCTGCCCCTGCCCGTCCCCGCCCCGCGGATCCGCGCTGCCATGTCCGTCGGTCTCCGGCGGCGGCGCCGCGGCCTCCTCGGCGGCCACGGCCATCTCCCTTCGGACGGCGTCGGCCTCGGCCGGTCGGCCGGCCCGTACGAGCGCCACCGCGAGCCGGTCCCAGGAGGCCGTGACCGCGGGCCAGTGCGCGAGGGCGAGGTTCTGCCGTGCCGCTTCCCGCAGATGGGTCACCGCCCGGTCGACGTCGCCCATGGTCAATGCGGCGACCCCCAGGGCGTGGTGGGCCGAGCCGAAGCAGGCGACGGCGAGACTGCCCACCACCGGCAGGTGACCGTACGGACTCAGCAGCTCGTAGACCCGCGCCGCCATGGCGGGGTCGTCGAGGAGGTAGGCGGCCTCCGCGACACCGTGCATCGTCACCATCCAGCTGCTCGACCGAGGCAGGTCGCCGAGGTCGCGGCCGCACAGCGTGGCCAGCGCGCTGACGGCCTTCCGCCGGTCCCCGGCCGTCACCGCGGCCACCGCCAGCGCAGCCAGGGCGTGATCGTCCACAGCGCTCAGCGTCGGCGAGTTGACCACCTCACTGAGCAGCGGCACGAGCTCCACCACCCGGCCCTGGTACCAGCGGATGGTCACCAGCTGTGCGGCCTGCCACACCGTTGCGTTGACGTCACCGGCGGCGATCCCGCGCTCCGTACAGGCCCTGGCCAGGGCCTCGGCCTCGTCGAGGCGGCCCGCGCGGACGGCGAGCATGACCTCCATCGCGCTCACGACGAAACCCACCGCCAGATGGTCCTGCTCGGCCAGCAGGCCGCGCAGCTCCGCCAGACAGCGTTCCGCGTGCGGGTCGCCGTCCAGGAACATGTCGACCGTCTGCCACAGCAGGCCCATCAGCAGATCGCTGCGCCGGGAGGTACGAAAGCTCTCCGCGACCAGTTCGGCGGCCAGTTCCCGGCGCAGTGCGCCGTGCTCCGGGCCGATCAGGCAGTGATGGGCCAGGCTCAAAGCCTCCGCACGCGCCATTGGATTCTGCCCTGCCCTCGCCTGCTCGAGCAGCGCCAGTACCGCCGTGTTGTCGCTGTTGCGGTAGTCGCCCTCCCCGGCCAGCCGGATCCGCAGCCGCAGCGCCAGCGAGGACTGAGGGTCCAGTAACTCCAGCGCCCGGCGTATCTGCGATTCCAGGAGTACCGAGCCGGCGACCGTGCGGTGCTCGTGCACCCACAGGCCGCCGAAGCCGAGGGCGGCCACCGCCATCGACCGTTCCTCGCCCACCGACTCGGCAATCCGGTAGGCGCGTTCGAAGCGGTCCCGGCCGGTGCGCAGATCGC
>NZ_JBHYKH010000866.1:0-2075 GCF_042741275.1 Streptomyces sp. NPDC058964 | reverse complement strand
GCCTTCGGATCGTCGCTGGGGCGGGTGCCCGCGCCGATGACCAATACGCGTCGGCCGGTCAGGAGGCCGACCGGGTGGGTCGCGGTGTACCAGGGCTCAGGCATCGTTGTGTGCTCCGTCCGCAGCGGGCGCGGGCAGGGTTTCCGTTTCGTAGCCGGGCTCGAGCCGGGTGCCGGCGGAGTTCAGGAAGAACGCGACCATGTGGTACTGCCCGACGAGCATGGTGATTTCGATCAACTGTGCCTCGTCGTGGTCGGCGGCGAGCGCGAACCAGGTGGCAGCGGACAGGCGTGCGTCCCGGTGCAGTTCGTCGGCGGCACGCAGCAGGCGGGCGTCGGCTGGGGTCCAACTCTGGGCGTCCGGACCCCTTCCGACCCGCCGGATCTCTTCCTCGGTGATCCCGGCGGCCCTGGCCAGTGGTACATGCCGCCCCCATTCGTAGCTGGCCCGGGTGTTGCATGCGGTGCGCAGGATCAGAAGTTCTCGGGTCCGCTCCGGCAGACGGCCGTCGCGCAGCAGATGGCTGCCGAATGGCAGGAAGTGCCGGAAGAGGGCTGGGTGTCGCACCAAGGTGGTGAAGACGTTGGCGAGGTTGCCGTCGGCGTCCCGGGGAATCGGGGCGAGCAGCTCCCGGGTGTACGGGTCCCAGCTGTCCTCGGGCAGTGGCGCGAGGCGCGGACCGGTGTCGACGGCGGCGGCGCGGTCGGGTCGGTGATGGTGCTCGTGGGTCATGAGGTCTCCGCACTGTTCGTCAGACTGGGTCGGTAGCACGAGGGCGGCTCGGAGCACGGTCGATCGGTACCTTGTCGGGTGCGCGCCGATGCGCTCCTTCCGCCGCCGTCCACTGTGCTTTCGGGGACGGGGGGCTGTCGACGGCTCCTCGGCCAAGGCCGGACGGCGGCATATTGTGCAGTTGCACAACGGCCGGTGCCGAAGGGGCGGAGGTGAGGTCCATGCTGGTGCAGTCGGGCGCGGCGGCGTCCCTCGAACGGGTCATCACCGCGATGGCGGCGAAGGAGGGGCACGTGGGCGGGCGGTTGCACGCGGATCTGGCGGACCACATCCCGTCCTACCGTGCGGTCCCGCGGGAACTCCTGGACCAGATCTGGCATCGGCACTTCCAGCGGGCCCTCGCGGTGGTGCGCGAGGGGACAGTGCCCCTGCCGGATGACTTCGAGGAAGCCGACGTGGCCCGGGACCGGGTCGCCCGGGGCGTGCCGCTCAGCGACGGGCTCCGCGCCTTCCGCCGGGGGCTGAGCGCGATACGGGATCTGTTCATCGCCGAGGCGACCGAGCGCGGGCTCGATCCCGGCCTCATTGTCGACCGCACCAAGTGCCTGTGGGAGCTCGCGGACGTCGCGAGTCTGCAGATCGCGGCTGTGCACCGGCAGGCGGAGGTCGCCTCAGCCCTGTTCGACGCCCGCCGCCGCGCCGACTTCCTGCGTGGACTGCTCTACGGGACGCTGAGCGTGGCGGAGATCCACAGCGGCGCGGCGATCTACGGACTGGACCTGTCGCGGCCCTATCGTGCCATCAGAGCTGTCCCGAGCGGCAATGTCAGTCCGGACGCGCTGGAACGTTGCCTGGAGTCCCACGGCCGCAGGAACGGCCGAGCCGCGCTGCTCACCGTGCTGGATGAGGCTGTCGCCGGAGTCATCGAGGCAAAACCGGAGATCGGTGACCCGGAGGTGACGGCGGGGCTCGGCCCGCCGACGGACCTGGCCGCGGTGCACCGCTCCTTCCCTGCCGCCGGCAGGCTGCTGGAAGCCGCCCGCGCGTACGGCCTGCGCGGCATATACGATCTGAGCGACCTGTCCTGGCGGGTGGCGGTCGTTGCCGAACCGGAACTCGCCGAGTTGCTGATCGACCGCTATCTGCGCCCATTGGAGGCGGAGGGAGGGTTCGGCGCGCTCATCGAGGAGTCGGTGCGGGGATACCTGGAACGGGGACGGCACATCCGCGAAGTCGCCCGCAGCGCGCACGTCCATGTCAACACCGTCCGCTAACGGCTGCGCCGTTTCTAGGAGCTGACCGGCACACGCCTTTACGCACCCGACACCCCGGTGGAAATCAGC
>NZ_JBHYKH010000865.1:0-2088 GCF_042741275.1 Streptomyces sp. NPDC058964 | reverse complement strand
CCGTATGGGGGTGTTGCTGTAAAGTCTTGGGTGGTCCCGGCGACCAGCCGCAGCGCCCGGGCCAGCCGTTCCCCTGTCAACCGGGCCTCCAGGGAACGGCGTTGCTCCACGGCAGCGGACAGTTCCTCGCGCAGCAGCCGGTCGAGCCCGGAGGGCTGGGGTCGGTCGGTGGCCCAGCGGGGGACGACCGCCCGGACCTCCATGGCCCGCCAGGGTGCCGGCCATGAGCACAGCCGGTTGCCGTTCCGGCCGGCGACGGAGTCGCGGCCGAGCGCGTCCCAGTCGTCCTCGGCGACCACGGCGACGGATGCCTTCGGCGCGCCGGGACGCACGAGCAGTCCGGTGAGGCCGGGGGCCGGGCTCTCCGGATCGGGGCCGGCCGGTACGCCGGGAACCGGAGACCGGCCGTCGTGGATCACGTGCAGGAGCAGATGACTGTCCACTGGACGCGCGTCCAGTCGTACGGCGTCGGCGTCAAGCCGATCGTGCAGTGCCGCCGCCAGCGTGCGAACCGCCGGTTCCGGGCCGCTCAGGGCGACGCGCAGGCGCGGGTCGCGGCCCGCCGTCAGAGCCGCCAGGTCCTCGGCCGGCGCCTCTGCGAGCCCGCACGCACGCGCCAACGGCAACCCGGCCAGGGCGGTGACCGCCCGGACCAGGGGAGCAGCCCGGCCGTCGCCGGACGGTGCCGAGCGGCGCGCGGCGTCCGAGGCGCCGGACGGCCTTGCGGGGCCGACCCGTTGGGGTCGCCCGGTACCGGCCCGCACCGGGCTAGCCACGTCCGACCCCCCTGACCACCCGGCCCTTGCGCAGACACCGAGGGCCGCCCTCCGAGTCCGCCCTGACGAGGGGTGGCGAGGCGATCCACTGGATCGGCGGGGCCACGCGGTCGCAGACGTCCGGCTGCTCGAAGTAGTCGTGGGAGCGGGGCCCGGTGAACAGCAGGGTGAGTTCGCCCGGGTCGACCACGGCTCGGCGGCCCGCCCACCCGGCGGTGTGTCCCAGTTGTCCGGCCACGGCGAGCCGCCACTGCCACCACCAGCTGTCCACGAGAGCCGGTGCCTGGTGGTGGAAGCCCAGCACGGCGTCCAGGGAGTGCACCCAGTTCACGGCGAATTCGGCATCCTCCGGCCGGGCCCACCCCCAGCCGTCCACCGGTTCCGGGTACACGCTGGCCAGCAGGGTGAGCGAGCGGGTGGCCTTCTTGCGGAAGTCCTTGCGCTCCCAGGGGATCCAGCGCCGCGTCCGGGCGTCCTGCCAGTGGCCGAGGCCGCTGTCGAGTGCCAGCAGGCGGTCCGCCTGCCAGATCCGCAGCAGCACCGTGAGGAGCAGGTCGTCGTCCCGGGGGGAGTCGAGGAGCACCGCGAGCCGCTCCCCGGAACGGTCCTCGGGCTCTGCGGCCAGGGCCGATCGCAGGAGCCCGGTCACCTCCCCGCGTTCGTCGGCGGAGAGTTCGGCCCAGCTCGGGACGTCGGTGCTCAGCCGCACCTCCTCCACCTCGTACTCAGGAAGCGCGGGCACGGCGACCACGCTCGGCACGCGCCCGGCCGAACCGGACTGCGCGGGCGCGCCGGGGCCGGGGTTCAGGCCGCACCGCCGTGCCAGCGCGGCGAGGACCGACGCCTCCCGCAGCCTGTCCGCCTCGCTCAGCCGCAGCAGCGCGAGGTGACCGCGGGTCCACAGCGCGGCGGCCTCCCCGTCCGTGGGGGACGGCTCCGTACCGAAGGCGAAGTGGGGATCGTCGTGCCTGTCCCAGATGTCGGCCAGCGCGAACTGCAGCTCACGCCGGAAGCGGGCGCGCCGCGCTTCGTCCCGCGCGCTCTCGGCCCGGAGCGCCTCCGACTCCGCCTGCGCCCTTCGCCGGTCCTCCTGGTCGGCCTCCTGCGCGGCCTGCCGTGCGCGTTCCTCGGCGGCGGCACGCGACTTGCGCTGTTCGGCGGCGGCCAGCTCGGCGGTGGTGGCCTCCTCCTCCGCAGAGCCGGCCGCCCGTGCGGCCTCCTCGGCGTGTCGCTGTGCCTCCGCCGCCCGCAGCCGGGCCTGCTCCAGCTCGGGCGCGGGCCGCGGCTGCTGCATCCGCAGGCAGGGGGCCGC
>NZ_JBHYKH010000864.1:0-2096 GCF_042741275.1 Streptomyces sp. NPDC058964 | reverse complement strand
GCCCGCGCGGAACTGGCCAGAATGGCGCGCACCGGCCTGGCCGGCGCGGCTCGCGTCGCCCACTGGGCGGACTCCGCCCTCGGCCCCGGCCGTGACGGCGCGACCGACGACGGCAAGGCCACCCTCTCCGACGCGACCGCCGCGCGGGCCGCGGCCGATCTGGGCCTGACCGTGGCCCAGGTCCGCGCCGACTGGGACACCGCCCGTCTCGCCGGACTGGTCGAGGTGCACGGCGACATCGCGCGCCCCGGCTGGCGCCTGCGCGCCTGGGACCGCGACGACAGCGCCGTCCTGCGCGGCTGGGTCGCCCTCTTCGACGCCTGGTCGCTCGCCTACCCGGAATCCCCGGACCACGAGCCCGCCGCGGTCGCCGAGGTCGTCTCGGCCATGCCCCAGGTGCTCTCCTTCCTCCAGCTGTCCGCCGGTCCCGTGCCGGTCGAGCAGCTCCTCGACCTGCTCCAGCAGCGGGTCACCGAGCTGCGCACCGAGCGCTGCGAGGTCCCGTACGAGCCGGGGCAGACGACCCCCGCCGCCGAACCCTCCGCCGCCGACCCGGCGGAACCCGCACCCGCCCAGGACACCCCGCTCGCCCCCCTCCTCGACTGGTCCCTGCACGCCCTCGCCTCCGTCGGCGCCCTCACCTGCGGCGACGGTCAGGCCACGCTCACCCCGCTGGGCAGCTGGGCGGTCTGGGTCAAGCTCGAGCAGATCTGCGTGGCCGCGCAGAGCCCCGCCGGGAACATCGAGCAGAGCGCCGAGGACATGCTCCGCGGCTGCGCCCAGCTCCGCCCCAACGCGGCCCGCGCCGAGTACCGCGCCTGGCTCGCCGCCCGCACCGTCGGCAGCGCGGTCACCGAACTCGTCGACGCCGCCCGCGGGGAGGACGCCCTGCTGCGCGGCCTCGCCTTCGAGGCGCTCCGTGTCGTCGGCGCCCCCGCCGAACCCGACGTCAGCGCCGTGGTCGACGAGCCGGCCCTGCGGCCGTACGCGCTGCTGTGGCTCGCCGAGCACGACGGCGTCGACCCGGAGGACGCCCACGAGGTCCTCACCCGCAGGGAGGCCACCTGGCTGTGGGTCGACACCGCCGCCGCCGTCGCCGACCACGGGGAGGCCCCGTTGCTCGTGCGGCACCTGGAGTCCGCGGTGCAGCCCACCGTCCCGGCCCTGCTCGACGAGGTACGGGCGGTCGGCCACCCCCGCACCGTGCAGGTCCTGGTCGCCCTGGCCGCCGCCCACCCCGACCCCGCCCTCGCGAAGGCCGTGCGCCGCGCCGCCTTCCAGGTGCACACCGGGGGATAGCCCGGCCGAGAAGACGGTTCCCGCCCGGATCGGGGCCGCTCAGGCCGCTATCTCGGGGGCGTACGTGCCGAAGCTCCAGATGTTGCCCTCGGCGTCCCGGGCCATGTAGTCCCGCGAGCCGTAGTCCTGGTCCGTCGGGGGCATCAGGATCTCCGCGCCGTGGTCCACCGCGCGCTGGTGGTGTGTGTCGACGTCGTCCACCACGACGTACACCCCCGCGGGGCCCGCGTCCTTCATGGCCGTGTCGAAGACGCCGCCGCGCCCCTTGGAGCCGAGCATCACCGCGCCGTTGCCCTGCACCAGCTCGGCGTGCAGCACCGAGCCGTCCTCGCCCTCGTACACCGACAGCTCGGTGAACCCGAAGGCCTCCGTCAGCTGTTTGATCGCCGCCTTCGCGTCCGCGTACAGCAGCGTCGGAAAGATGCCCGGCCGCCCACCGCCCGTACCCGCCATGCCGATCACTCCCTGTGTGCCGGTGATGAACCGGTGTCGCGGAAACCGCCGGAAATTCCGGGATTCCGACCCGCTGCCCAGTCTGGCACCCGCCACCGACAACGCCCCGGGGACGGGCCCGGGGCGCTGCCGGCGGCGGTCGTTCAGCGGAACGTGTCGCAGCGCGCCATGTCCCCGGTCCGGTACCCCTCGTAGAACCACTGCTGCCGCTGCCGGGCCGACCCGTGCGTCCACGTCTCCGGCGTCACCCGGCCCTGGAACCGCTCCTGGATCCGGTCGTCGCCCACGGCCGCCGCCGCGTCCAGGCCGTCCTGGACGTCGGCGGTCGTGAGGCTGGTGATCAG
>NZ_JBHYKH010000863.1:0-2099 GCF_042741275.1 Streptomyces sp. NPDC058964 | reverse complement strand
TATATCACTCCACCTGTCTCGGCCACAAGACTGACTCCCCCCCGCGAGTTTTGAACTTGCGCCCCGTGGCTACTTTTGGTGTGGGCGCCCCCCCCCCCCCGCCCCCCGCACCTGTTGGCGGGGCCCCTCTTTCCTTGCAGGTCAGGTGGGTTGACGATTCGTCATCGGGTGGCTGCGTCCACTGCGTCCAGCACCGCCGACCACGGGAGTGTGCGCCCCGCCGGCGCTTCTCGCGGCTCATATAGCGGCCATACGGCCGGGTCGTCGACAACGTGCACGCCTCCCGCCCTAAGGGTGTCGATGTGGCGCTGCCAGGCCGGATGGCGAGCGTGTGCCGCGTTCACCCGGGGGAAGACGACGACCGGCAGACCTCGGGTGCCGATGGCCTCGCCCACCTGTGTAAGAGCCTGGTTGTCCATCAGGCCCGTCGCGAGCTTGGCAACCATGTTGGCCGACGCCGGAGCGACGACGTAGCAGTCAACCGCCGGGTGCGGTCGGGCCTCGCCGGGCAGCCGCGGCTCATGGCGCACGGGCAGGCCGGTCAGCTTCTCCAGCCGCTCAGCCTCGCCACTGAGCCGTAGCCACTGAGCCGCGGTCGGCGTGAGCGTGATGGCCACCTGCCAGCCGCGCTCCATGGCGGGCTCCACCAGGCCCGTGCGCAGGCCCTCCAAGCCTCCGGCCGCGGACCCGACGACCCCGAGTACTCCGCGCTTCATTGGACTCACTGCACCGCCCTGCACCGCTGAGCCATCACGAACACTTCGGATGAGCGCGAGCCGCCGGTGACCGGAGACTGTTTAATCAGGTCCCGCAGCGTCTCGCGCACCCTGGGATTGTTGCGCACGAGCTGTGGCGAGGTGCGCTCAGCTGTCCGAAGCTCCGTGAAAGCCTCATCGCCCTGTCCGGCGAGCGACAGGGCGCGCGCGTAGTCGATTCGGTGCGAGACGCTGCGTTCCTGTGGCATGTGGTCGACGTTGATCTGTCCGTGCTCCACTACGTAGGACACGTTGTCGAGGTCCAGCTCGACAGACAGGCGGTGAAGCAGCACGTTCGTCGGTCCAAAGCCGGTCTGCCAGTAGTTCTCATCAGACCCGAGATCGTCCGCGAGTTCTTCGGCTCGGTTCAGCAAGCCCGTCGCGGTGGGCCGGTCCTGGTGACGGGCTGCTGCTACAGCGGCGCGCAGGTGGATCATGCCCAGCAGGCTCAGGGCCGCGGGATCGCTCTCGGTGACCCGCAACGACAGCCATGCGGCGGCCGTGTTGCCCAGCTCCAGTGCGTCGTCATATCGACCGTTTGCCAGCAGGGCGTGGGTGCCCGAACGTGCGGCCGATGCCAGTACGAGGGGGTCGTCCGACTCGTCAGCGGCCCGCATCGCGCGCTCGGCCGCGAGCCATGAGATGTCTGATTCTCCGATCTTTGCGAGCGTCGTAGCAGCGAGGTGGTGTGTGCGAGCAGACACTGCCCAGCAGTCGCTACGATCGTCGCCGCGGCGCGCTGCTCGTTCCTCAAGTTCCTGAGCGGTCTGCAAGAGCGCGGGCAGAGCCGCGATGACGCTGCCCAGTCGCCCGCCTTGATAGTCATTCCAGGCCTGCTCCACGCGCATGGCAACAGGGGCCGGCGTGGGAAGCTGTGTCTCGGCCTCGGGGCCGAAGAGCAAGCGCGACAGCCGGCGCGGGCTCATGAGCGCGTCGCGCACGGCCGGAACGTCGTCCTGCTGCCTCTCGTCCTCCATGAGCACGGTCTGACCGAGTAGGTCCCCGAGGGGCACGCGCAGGAGGCGCGACAACTCCGCAAGCATGTCGATCCGGGGTGGCTTCCTACGGCCGGTCTCGATCTTCGCCAACCAGTCTGTGCTACGGCCGACCAGTCCGGCCAGAACCTCTTGCGTGTAGCCGCGGCGCTTGCGGTAGAACGCGATCCGCTCGCCGATGCTGAGGTGATCTCCGAGACCACGCATTGCGTGCTGCCTCCTGCTGCTTGTGAGGGGCCGGTTTCACGGTACAGAGCTGGCAGTGGGGCGCGGTAGTCGGCCACACGGGCTCTATGGGGCCGTACGAGCATGAGGGCTCGCACAGGAAGGGACCCGGACACTTCGTCCG
>NZ_JBHYKH010000862.1:0-2120 GCF_042741275.1 Streptomyces sp. NPDC058964 | reverse complement strand
CCCCGTGCGGAGCCGTGGTCATGACCTCGTATCCGGCCGTCACCGCTGCCGCGGCCCGGGACACGTCCCGGGTTCCGGCCGCCGACGCGCCCCTGTGGGCCCCGGTCGAGGAGTCGTTCGCCGACGAGGAACTGGCCCGGGGCCTGACCGCGGGCGAGGACGCCTGCCTGGCCGAGGCCTATCACCGCTGGTCCGCCCTGGTGTACACGCTGGCCCGGCGCTCGCTGGGCGACGACGGCGAGGCGGAGGACGTCACCCAGCAGGTGTTCCTCGGCGTGTGGCGCGGACGGCACGGCTACCGGCCGGAGAGGGGCCCGCTGGCCGCCTGGATCGTGGGCATCACCCGGCGCAAGGTGGCCGACGCGCTGGCGGCCCGGACCAGGCGCGGCGAACTGGTCGCCGCCGCCGGGTCGGCCCTCACCCCGGAGGGCGTCCCGGCCGGACGGCCCGAGGCCGTTCTGGACCGCGTACTGGTCCGGCACGAGCTGGCCGGACTCCCGGCAGCGCAGCAGCGGGTGCTGCGCATGGCCTTCTACGAGGACCTGACACAGACCCAGATCGCGGCGCGCACGGGGTGGCCGCTGGGCACGGTGAAGAGTCACGCGCGGCGCGGGCTGCACCGGTTGCGGTGCCGTTTCGAGGAGCAGGCGCGGGCCGAGGAGGACTCGCGCGCGAACGGATGAGCCCTGGACGCGCGCTTTTTCGATGCAGAAACGCTGCACGCCGTAGCCCGCCCCGTCCGGCCGCGGCGCATCCGCTCCGGTGCCCGCACCGGAAGAGCACACCGGAAGAGAGCACGGGAAGAGAGCACCGGAAGAGCGGGACAAAAGGGCGGCCACGGGAGGTGGAGCATGGGCGACCACGGGGGCGGCCATGTCCCGCCCGACGACCTGGCGTCGATCGCGCTCGACGAGGAGCGGGCCGCGCGGGACGGGGCCCAGGCCGCGGCTCTGGCGCACCTGTCGGAGTGCGCTCGGTGCCGCGAAGCGCTGGCCGCGCTGCGGCGGGTGGTGGCCGCCGCCAGGGCGGCCTCGCCCGGCGACCGCCTGGTCCGGCCTCCGCCGCGGGTGTGGCAGGCGATCGTCGACGCGGAGCGGGCTCGCGCATCCGCACCGGCACTGGCGCCGGAAGAGGATGCCGCAGGCCCGGACGACCGGACGCCCGCCGGCGGGGGGTCCGGTACTCCCGGCGCCTGATGGCACCCCCGGAGAGAGTCGGCGCTCTTCGGGGGTGCGAACTCGCCTCTCGGCCGGACATGGAAACCGCCTCACCTCTACAGATAAAGCTGAAATAAGGGCAGAATGTATCCACACGGTGCTTACCGCACCGCACCGGACGCGGTCAGGCCTGCTAGTCAAAGGAGACGAGTCATGGCCAACGTCTCGCACAGAGGTGACATAACAAGCCACCCCGATGTCTCCGAAATGCGGGCGCGGTACGCCCGCATGCTCGGCGGGCGTGATGTCGCGCTCGTGGACGGACCGGTGTTCCTCCTCGGTCTGTACTGCGCGGCCTCCCCTTGGATCCTCCACTACTCGACGAGCCAGCCCGCACTCGCCACGCACAACCTGATCGTGGGCATAGCGATAGGCCTGCTGGCCCTGGGATTCACCACGGCCCCGGCGCGTATGTACGGCCTCAGCTGGGCCATGTGCGCGATGGGCGTGTGGATGATCATCGCGCCCTGGATCGTCGGCAGCAGCCCGGACACCGGCGTCGTGCTCAACAACATCATCATCGGTGCCCTGGCCGTGATCCTGGGGCTCATGTGCGCCGGTACAGCGGCGAAGAGCGCACCCGTCCCCTAGAAGAGCCACGGGAGAGAAGACCGAGGAAAGGAACACAACCGCGAGGCCGGCCGCACGGACGGGCCGGCCTCGCCGTGTGCGGCGCTCAGCCGACGGCGTCGGTCGCCACCGTGAACGAGATCCATACGTCCGGCGGCAGCTCCGGCCGGGGGGGGGCCCCGCGCCCGGCCCCCCGCCCCCCCGCGCGCCCCCGCGCGGCGCGGCCCGCCCCCGCGCCGCGCCGCGCGGGGGGGGCGGGGGGCCCGCGCGCGCACCCGGTGGGGGGGGCGGGGGGCCCGCGCGCGCACCCGGTGGGTGGGCCCGCGCCCGTGG
>NZ_JBHYKH010000861.1:0-2121 GCF_042741275.1 Streptomyces sp. NPDC058964 | reverse complement strand
TACCGGTACCGACGCTCGTGAACGAGTCGTCCACGCCCGGCACCAGGGCCGAGCGCCGGGTCGGGGGGCGAGAGACCACACCGCGGGCGGGGCCCCCCCCCCGGCCCCCGCTCGCCCAGCGGCTCGCCCAGGTGGGCGCGCTGGACGCCTTCGGGGCCAACCGCCGTGATCTGCAACTGCACCTGACCGAGCTGCACCGCGGCGCCCGTGGCGCCCGCGGCGGTCAGCTCCCGCTGGCCGGCGGGCGCAGGACGGCCCCGGCCGGGCTGCCCGACCTGTCCTCGGCGGAGAAGCTCAGCGCCGAACTGGGTGTGCTGTCCATGGACGCCTCGCGCAACCTGATGGACGATCACCGGGAGTTCCTGACGGAGCTGGGCGTGGTGTCGGCGCGCCGGCTGCGCGAGGCCGGGCACGGGGAGACGGTGCTGGTGGCGGGCGCCAAGGCGGCCACCCAGACCCCGCCGATCCGGTCCGGCAAGCGGGTCATCTTCACCACGCTGGACGACGGCACCGGCCTGGTCGACCTCGCCTTCTTCGACGACTCCCACGACGCCTGCGCGCACACCGTCTTCCACTCCTGGCTGCTGCTGGTGCGCGGGGTGGTGCAGCGGCGCGGGCCGCGCAGCCTCAGCGTGGTGGGCGCCGCCGCCTGGAACCTCGCCGAACTCGTCGAACTGCGTGCCGAGGGCGGGCTCGACCAGGTGGCGGCGCGCCTCGCGGAGCCGGTGCCGGAAGGGCCCCCGGGCGGCGATCCGACACACGGCCGCCGGATCCAGCTTCCCACCGGATACGAGATGCATCCGTGGGCCGATCTCCGGCCGGCGGGTCAGGAGCCTTCACAGATACGGAAGTTGTGGCACCAGAGTCCGGGGAGTGCGGGATGACCATCCTCTGTGTACGTTTCCAGCTGCCGCCGATGTACGAGGTCGCGTTTCCTGAGCTGCTCAGCCTCCTTGAGGAGTTCACCCCGGTCGTGGAGGCGCTGCCCCCGGACGGGGCGCTGGCCGATCTGCGGGGTGCCGAACGCTACTTCGGCCGCACCGCCACCGAGCTGGCGGCGGTGATCCGCGTCCGTGCGCTCGCGCTGCACGGCGTCGACTGCGCGATCGGCGCCGGGCCGGGTCCCATACTGGCCCGCATGGCACTGCGCGACGCGCGGCCCGGCGTGACCCACGCGGTTCCCGAGGGGCCCGGCGCCGTCGCGGAGTTCCTCGCGGACCGCCCCGTCGCCGAGCTGCCAGGCGTCGGCCCGGCCACCGCCCGCACTCTGTGCGAGTACGGCCTCGGCACCCTGGGCCGGGCCGCCGCCGCGCCCCTCTCCACACTCCAGCGCCTGGTCGGCGCGAAGGCGGGCCGCGAGCTGCACGAGAAGGCGAACGGCGTCGACCGCGGCCGGGTCGTACCGAACGGCGTTTCCCGGTCCCTGGCCGCCGAACGCCCTTTCGTGATCGACGAGCTGGACCCCGGCCGGCATCGCCGCGCCCTGCTCTCGGCCGCCGAGGAGCTGGGCGCCCGGCTGCGCGCCCTGGAGAAGGTCTGCCGCACCCTGACCCTCACCGTGCGCTATGCCGACCGCTCCTCGACGACCCGCAGCCGGACCCTCGGGGAGCCGACCGCGCACTCCGCCGCGCTGACGAAGACCGCCTACGGCATGTACGAGGCGCTCGGTCTCCAGCGTGCCCGGGTCCGCGCGATCGTGCTCCGCGCGGAGGGCCTCACCTCCGCCCGCCAGGCCTCCCACCAGCTCACCTTCGATCCCGTGGACGAGAAGGTCCGCCGTATCGAGGAGGTCGCGGACCGCGTGCGAGCGAGGTTCGGACCGCGGGCGGTGATGCCGGGGGCGCTGGCCGCGTAAGCCTCTTCGGCGCGCGTCAGTTGGCCCAGGGCGGCACGATGCGCGTGCCGTCGGCCAGCTCCGCCTCCAGACCGATGGAGGTGGTGACCCAGGAGATCGCGGTCCGGTCGGTCGGGTTCTCGACGCCGAGCGTCACGCCCGGGTTGATGATCACCGTGTCGCCGGCCGTGATGCGGTCGGTGCGGCCGTCCAGCGTGATCACCAGCTCGCCGATCAGCAGATGGAAGATCTCCTCGCGGGTGACGGTGTGGGCGGGGGCCTTGGTC
>NZ_JBHYKH010000860.1:0-2128 GCF_042741275.1 Streptomyces sp. NPDC058964 | reverse complement strand
CGCTGTCGCCGTCGGGGCCCGGGGTGGGCCGGCGCCGCACGATCCCGGGCCCGAGGTCGCGGAACGAGCCCCGCGGACCCCGCCGGACACCAGCAACTGGGGCCCGGCCCAGCGGCGCCTGGGCGCGGACGAGATCGCGCTGCAGTGGGCCGTGTGGCGGGAGCAGATCAACGACGCCGACTTCCCGGCGGCGGGCAGCGCACCGGCGAAGGCACCGGAGGCCGGAGCGGACGGCGGGGACGACGCACCGAAGGGCCGCCGCGGAATCCGGCGGGTCCTGGCGGAGGCACGGGCCTACGTGGACACGCCACCGCCCCTCGGCCGGGTTCGCTCGTCGTTCGCGACCGGCGAGGCCCGCACCCTGCGCGCCGACGGTCCCGGCTGGTCGATGGTCGCCCGGACCGACGACATCGCGTTCGTGCTGCTGGACGAGGAGCCCGGCGAGGTACTGCCGATCGGCCGGGGCCCCGAGCTTCCCGGCCTCCTGGAGGCTCTCGACAAGCTGGCGGTGCGACCCAGTTGACCCGGCGCGCGGGCCGGGTGCCGTCCCCCGCAGCCGACCCGGAGTCACCCTCGCCGGCCCGGAGTCACCTTCGCTCGGCCCGGACGCACCCGTGCCCGGCCTGACCTCGCCCTCGTAAGCCCGGAGGGACGGCAAGGCCACCAGGAGGGCGTCGGGGCGTCGCGCGCGCAGGGCGAGTGCCACACGCAGGCCCTGGGCGCCGGGACGGCGCCTGTCGCGCGTCCCGGCGTCCCGGCGTCCGTCGGACTGTCGGACTGTACGGACGACGCCTCAGCGGCCGAGTTCCTTGCGCGTGACACGGCGCAGCCTGCGCCGCTGCGAGGGGTCCAGGGTGAGGTACGCCACAGCCGGAACCCCCACCACGATCAGGAACGACAGCCACCAGGGCAGCCATATCAACAGGATGAGCCCGACCGCCACACCCCCTGCGGCGATCTTCGCGTTCTTCGACATCAGCGTCGCCTCCTTCGCGGCCACTGCCGCTCTCTGCACTGAAAACGGGCCCGCGCTTCCCGCGGTTCCGGACCGCGACCCTGAGACGTCCCTGAGACGCGACCCTTACGCGCCCCTGAGCGCCGGCTTTCACCCGGCAAATCGAACACTCGGTGAAGTGGCTCAGGTCACAGCGTAGCCATTCCGGGTCGTCCGTGGGCGTGCTGTACTCTCGGCGACCCCGAGCCAGTAGTCAAATTTGAGGAGTGCGTCGAAGCAGTGCAGCCGATCCCAGCGGAACCACCCTCCGAGATGTTTCAACTGGCGCGATGCTGTGCGGTGTTCGTACCGGCCGATCCCTCGCGCGCGGGCGAAGTCGCCTTCTGGCGGTCCGACGGCGAGGCTCCTCCAGCCGTGGCGTCGGGGTCCGTGGCGGACCTGACCGTCCTGCTCCCCGGTGGAAACGGGGTCGAGCCGGTACGCGTGCCGGCCGTACTCCTCCCGGTGCGCGCCGCGCTGCCGTTGCTCACGCGCGCGCGTGTCGCCACCGACGGACACCGTTCGGCGGTCTTCTGGGGCACGGCGGGCGTGCTGGCCCTGCACTTCCTGGCACGCGGTCTGCTGCTGCCGGGGCTGTCGCCCGCCGATCACGACACCTGGCGGTTGGGGCCCCTGACCGCGCGGGACGCGGAACTCGTGCGCGAACTCGCCGCCGCCATGCCGCCCGAGGCCCATGCCGTACCGGTGCCCACGGCCGCCGGGGTGCCCCTGTTGCCGGACCCGGAGCGGCTGCTCGGCGCCTTCCTGGACGCGGTGGCCGACACGCTCCCCCGCTCCCCCGCCGCGCCGCTGGTGACGGGCGGCCCGGCCTACACGGCGCCCGAGCCCTCGCACCTGCCCGGACAGCGGGCGTGGGCGGACGACATCGCCGCGGGCCACGACGCGGGCGTACGGCTGTCGCTGCGCGTCGAGGTACCCGGTCTCGACGAATCCACGCCGGACGACGCGCACGCCCCCGGTGGGGCTCCCCTGCGGTTCCGTGCGGTGCTCCAGGTGCACACCGTGAACGGGCCGGCGAACGTCGCGGACGCCGTCGAGGTGTGGGCGGGGTCCGGTGCGTCGAACGGTGCCTTCGGCCCACGCGCGCGGATGGACGTCCTGCTGGCGCTGCGC
>NZ_JBHYKH010000859.1:0-2140 GCF_042741275.1 Streptomyces sp. NPDC058964 | reverse complement strand
GCCTTGCCCGGGGCCGGGGGAAGTCCCCGGGCGGCTCCGGAACCGGGTGCCCCGTAACGGCCGGCCCAACCCGGGAGCCGGAAGACGGGCCACGATCACCCTCCGCCCGGGGAACCCGGCCCTCCGCGACCTCGCCGGCCGCACGACACCTCCCTCCGTCCGTCCCCTGCCGCTCCCGCCCACTGCCCCGGCGACCGCTGCCCCGCAGCACCCGGGCAGCGCACCGGCACGCGACCACCCGCCACCGCATCCCACCCCCGGCCGTCCCGTCAGATCCCCGCCAGACCCCGCCCCGTCAAGCCACGCACCCGACAGAGACGTTCCACCCGGCACCGCCGCCGCGACAGGGAGACCGTTCATGAACGCCCGGTCGCCGCCCTCGGCGGCGGGGGCCCGTGGTGCACCGGGCATGGTGCCGGAGGCCGGGGCGATGCCCCTGGCCACCGTGGGCCCGGCAGCCTCGGGCTTCCCGGCCAGGGCGGAGGGGACCCGGCGACGGCCGGGTCCGTACGCGGCGCCGCTGCGACCTTCGCGCTGCCTGCACACCGGATCCCGGCCGACGGCATAAGCTCGGCCAATGGCGAAGTACTTCGACGTGCACCCCGACAACCCGCAACCACGCAGCATCGCCCAGATCGCCGACGCCGTACGCTCGGGGGCGCTCATCGCATACCCGACCGACTCCTGCTACGCGCTGGGGTGTCAGCTCGGCAGCCGTGACGGCATCGACCGGATCCGCTCGATCCGGCGGCTGGACAACCGGCACCACTTCACCCTGATGTGCCGGGACTTCGCGCAGCTCGGCCAGTTCGTGCACGTGGACAACGACGTGTTCCGGGCCGTCAAGGCGTCGACCCCCGGCAGCTACACGTTCATCCTCCCGGCGACCCGGGAAGTGCCGCGCATGCTGCTGCACCCGAAGAAGAAGACCGTCGGTGTGCGGATCCCCGACCACGTGGTCACCCAGGCGCTGCTGGCCGAACTCGGCGAACCCCTGCTGTCCAGCACGCTGCTCCTGCCCGACGAGGAGGAGCCGATGACCCAGGGCTGGGAGATCAAGGACCGCCTCGACCACTCGGTGGACGCGGTGGTCGACTCGGGCGACTGCGGCACCGAACCGACCACGGTCATCGACTTCTCGGGCGGCGAGGCGGAGATCGTACGGCGGGGGGCGGGCGACACGACGCGCTTCGAGTGACGGCCGGGCGGGGTCCGGAGGGCCGGGCGCGGGGGTGTCGATCTTGCGTGAAAGCATGACCGCGTACACGCAGCGTCGCGGGGCGCCCGCCTCCGACGACGATTCCTCAGGGAGCACCGACGCCATGACCGCCGTACAGGGAACCGCCTTGGACATCCCGACCGAGGACGGCATCGCAGACGCCTACCTGGCCCACCCCGCCGACGCACGCCCCCGTCCGGCCGTGCTGTTCTACCAGGACGCCTACGGACTGCGCCCGCAGCTGCGGTCGATGGCCGACCGGCTCGCCGCGGCCGGTTACACGGTTCTCGTGCCGAACGTGTTCTACCGTCACGGCCGGGCTCCCGTCCTCGACCTGCCCGAGTTCATCGACCCCGCCGCCGACCCGACGATCTGGGAGCGGATCGGCCCGATCATGCAGTCGTTGACGCCGGAGTCGGCCATGCGGGACGCCGGCGCCTATCTGCGCTGGCTGGCCGACAGCCCGCTGGTCGCCGACGGTCCGGTCGCGGTGACCGGCTACTGCATGGGCGCCCGGCTGGCCCTGCTGACCGCCGGAACCCACCCGGACCGGGTCGCGGCGGCGGCCGGGTTCCACGGCGGGCGGATGGCCACCGACAGCCCGGACAGCCCGCACCTGGTGGCGGGGCAGGTGACCGCCGAGCTGTACTTCGGCCACGCCGACCAGGACCCGTCCATGCCGGAGGACCAGATCAAGCTCCTCGAGGACACGCTCACGGCGGCCGGTGTACGGCACCGCTGCGAGGTCTACCCGGGAGCCCACCACGGGTACACCCAGGCCGACACCCCGGCGTACGACCGCGAGGCCGACGAGCGGCACTGGTCGGCCCTGCTCGGCCTGCTGGACCGCACCTTCTGATCCGGGCCGGGGGGGGGGGGGGGCGGCCGGCCCGCCGCCCCCCCCCCCCCCGGCCGGCCCCT
>NZ_JBHYKH010000858.1:0-2145 GCF_042741275.1 Streptomyces sp. NPDC058964 | reverse complement strand
CCCAGGGCACCTGCCGGGGGTCGTCGGGAAACCAGACGCCCCAGGAGTCGGGGGCCGAGCCCACCCGGATGCGGTCGAGGTCGTTCGCCATGGTCAGGGGGTCCCTTCGGGCTGGGTCGCCACCGGCGCGCCGAGGTCCTCCTCCTCGGGGAGTTCCTCGACGTCGACGCCGCGGACCTGTGCGAGTTCGTGCTTGAGAGCCGCGAGTTCGGCGCCGCCCGCCATGTGGTTGGTCAGCACCTCCAGGCTGACCCGGCTGCGGTCGGCGGAGAGTTCCAGGGTGCCCAGGCGCAGCACGCTGAAGTGGTCGCCGACCATGTAGGCGTGGTGGGGGTTGTGGGTGATGAAGATGACGCCGAGGCCACGGTCGCGGGCGGCGGCGATGTACTTGAGCACCACGCCGGACTGCTTGACGCCGAGGGCGGCGGTGGGCTCGTCGAGGATGAGGACACGGGCGCCGAAGTAGACGGCGCGGGCGATGGCGACGCACTGGCGCTGGCCGCCGGAGAGGGTACCGATGGGCTGTTCCAGGTCGTCCAGGACGATGCCCATGTTGCGCAGTTCCTCGTCCGCGGTCCGCTTCATCCTCTCGATGTCGAGGCGGCGCACGGGCCAGGGGCCCTTGGTCATCTCGGAGCCGAGGAAGAAGTTGCGCCAGACGGGCATCAGGGGGACGGTGGCCAGGTCCTGGTAGACGGTGGCGATGCCCTTGGCGAGGGCTTCGCGCGGGGTGGAGAAGCGCACCGGGGTGCCGTCCACGAGGAAGTCGCCCTCGGTGTGCCGGTGCAGCCCGGAGACGATTTTGATCAGGGTGGACTTGCCGGCGCCGTTGTCGCCCAGGACGCAGGTGACCTTGCCGGGGCGGACGGTCAGGTCGACGCCGTGCAGGGCCCGGATGTTGCCGTAGGACTTGCCCGCGTTGCGCAGTTCGACGACGGGGCGGTCCGAACCGTCGGGCGCGGAGTCCTCCAGGACGGCTCCGTGGGTGCCGGTTCCGTTGGTGGTCATGAGGGTCACCTCCGGGTCGCCGTGCGGCTGACCCACAGATTGATGAGGACGGCGCCGAGCAGCATCACGCCGAGGAAGGCCTTGAACCAGTCCGGGTTCCAGCCGGCGTAGACGATGCCCTGGTTCACCATGCCGAACATGAAGGCGCCGAAGACCGGGCCGATCGCGGACCCGTAGCCGCCGGTGAGCAGACAGCCGCCGATCACCGCCGCGGCGATGTAGATCAGCTCCTGGCCGACGCCCTCGCCGGACTGCACGGTGTTGAAGGAGAACAGGTTGTGCATGCCCATGAACCAGGCGCCGAAGCCGACCGTCATGAACAGCGTGATCTTGGTGAAGTTCACCGGGACACCGACCGCGCGGGCGCTGTCCTTGTTGCCGCCGACGGCGAAGACCCAGTTGCCGTACTTGGTGCGCAGCAGCACCCAGGTGGCGATCGCGGCGAAGACCAGCCACCACACGACGGTGATCTTCACCTCGACCCCGCCGACGTCGAAGGACGAGGCGAAGACCTTCTTCGCCTGGTCGAAGCCGTCCATGTCGCTGATGTCGTCGGTCGCCACGTTGCCGGTGACCATCTTGGTCACGGCCAGGTTCACGCCCTGCAGGATCAGGAACGTACCGAGGGTGACCAGGAAGCTAGGCAGTCCGGTCCTGACCACCATCCAGCCGTTGAACGCGCCGACCGCCAGCGACAGGACCAGCGCGACGATCACGCCGACCCACACGTTCATGGTCAGCTGGTAGCTGAGCATGCTCGCGGTGAGCGCCGAGGTGACCACGGCGACGCCGGCGGACAGGTCGAACTCGCCGCCGATCATCAGCAGGGCGACCGGCAGGGCCATGATGCCGATCGTCGACGACTGGTAGAGCACGGTGGCCATCGAGCTGCCCTGGCGGACCGAGGGCGCGGCGACGAGGAAGAAGACCAGGACGGCCAAGGCGCCCAGGAGGACGCCGACTTCGGGCCGGGCCAGCAGCCGCAGTGCGAGGGGGCGCCGGGCCGTACGGCCGTCGGTCGCCTTGGGGCCGGGGGGGGGGGGGGTGGTGTACCCCGCCCCCCCGGGGGGGGGGCGGCGGCCGCCCCGCCCCCGACGCCCAGGATGCCGCCGTAGCCGCCCTTGGTCAGGGCCTTCT
>NZ_JBHYKH010000857.1:1821-2152 GCF_042741275.1 Streptomyces sp. NPDC058964 | reverse complement strand
TGGCCCCCCCCGCCGGGCGGGGCTCCACCGGGGACCGGCCAATGGCGGGCGCCGCCCCCCCGGGGCGCGGCATTTTGTGCCGTCCGCCGCACCCCCGTCCCCACGGGGTTTCATGGGTGGATGTCCCCGCCCGGACCGCTCTTCCGGGCCTGGGGTCGCCGCTCAGCGCCCCAGCATCACGCCCACGGACGACGCCTGTGTGGCCACCGTCTCCCAGCCGTCGAAGACGAGGAGCAGCAGCGCCGCCAGGGGAAGGGCCATCAGCGTCGCCGCCCGTGGGTGGCGGCGGCCTGGGCGGCGGGGGCGGAGCGCTGTGGGCCCCTGTGTGGGG
>NZ_JBHYKH010000857.1:0-1811 GCF_042741275.1 Streptomyces sp. NPDC058964 | reverse complement strand
GACGACGGCTGTCGCGTGTGCGGATCAGCGCCCTCGGTACCGTCTGGGCCATGGTCCCTCTCCTGACCGTTGTCGGTTGTCCTTGGCAGCGGCGGGTGTCTGACCTCGGGGGACGAGTGCTGCACCCGCCGCTTGACCTCAAATCTAGGCTCGTGGCGCCCTACGGGCGTCATGCCGTCGTACCGAATCGCGGGCCTCCCGGAGGATGAGCCGCGACCAGCGGACTACTCCCCTGGGTGGAGACGGGGTCCTAGGTCTAGGGGTCATCCCTGAGGGGGTGCCCGCTGTATCCGGTCTTTTCCGAGCTGTCCTCGCGGGCCCCGGCTGTTCCCCGAGGGCCAGGGGCCGGTCCGCCGGGAACCGGGCGGTGCGGACGACGGAGCCTGCCCCACCCGCCTGAGAGGCGTGGGAGGACCGCCGGCGTGACTTCGCTCACTTCGACCCCACCCCGGCGCACCGCCGTCTCGACCCGGCGGCCCGCTCTGCTCGCCACCACCCCGCACGTGCGCGTCGTGTCCCCGGCGCCCACGGCCGTCTCCGTTCGGTCACCCTCGACGCGTTCAATACCCCTTCTTTGACGGGAGGTTGGAGTCACGGCACGGCCAATGACCGTCTGCGGGACGGCTTCCTGACCACTCTTCAATTCTCCGGCCCGGCACTGACAATCGATCGGGCCGAGAGGGCGCGGCCTCTGAGCGCAGGCGGCCGTGGAAACGTAAGCTGTGCCACGTCACACGGACCGGGCAGCGGGGATGAACATGGCGATGATGCGCCTGAGGCGCGAGGACCCGCGCGTCGTCGGCTCGTTCAGGCTTCACAGACGGCTCGGCGCGGGCGGGATGGGCGTTGTCTATCTGGGCTCCGACAAGAAGGGGCAGCGGGTCGCCCTGAAGGTCATCCGGCCCGATCTCGCGGAGGACCAGGAGTTCCGGTCGCGTTTCGCCCGTGAGGTCTCGGCGGCACGGCGGATCAGGGGCGGGTGCACGGCGCGGCTCGTAGCGGCGGATCTCGACGCCGACCGGCCGTGGTTCGCCACACAGTACGTGCCCGGCCCCTCCCTGCACGACAAGGTCGCCGAAGAGGGAGCGCTCGGCGCCGCGGAGGCGGCCTCGATCGGTGCCGCCCTGTCCGAGGGACTCGTGGCGGTGCACGAGGCCGGTGTCGTGCACCGGGACCTGAAGCCGTCCAACATCCTGCTGTCCCCGAAGGGGCCGCGGATCATCGACTTCGGCATCGCCTGGGCGACGGGTGCCTCGACCCTCACGCACGTCGGCACGGCGGTCGGCTCACCCGGTTTCCTCGCGCCGGAGCAGGTGCGCGGTGCGGCGGTCACGCCCGCCACGGACGTGTTCTCCCTCGGCGCGACCCTCGCGTACGCCTCGACCGGCGACTCGCCCTTCGGGCACGGCAGTTCCGAGGTGATGCTGTACCGCGTGGTCCACGAGGAACCGCATCTGCACGGCGTACCGGACGCGCTCGCCCCGCTCGTCCGGGCCTGCCTGGCCAAGGACCCCGAGGAGCGGCCCAGCACGCTTCAACTCTCCCTCAGGCTCAAGGAGATCGCGGCCCGCGAGGCCCAGGGTCTGACCGACGTACGGCCGCCCGTGCCCCGTACCACCGAGGCCGACCGGCCCACCGGACGGCTCCCCGAGAGCTATCCGGACCAGCAGCGCACACCGCGGCGTCCACAGCTGTCCCCCGGCAACACCCCCGCGCCGCGCCGGGCGACACCCACCCCCGGCGCCAACGCAAACGCCCGCGGCGGGGGCCCCGCCCGGCCCAACCGGGCGCCGGCGGCGCCCGGCGCCCCC
>NZ_JBHYKH010000856.1:0-2157 GCF_042741275.1 Streptomyces sp. NPDC058964 | reverse complement strand
CCATTTTTAATCAACCGGCCCCCACCGATATAAACAATTGATTTGTGGTGGGCTGCGTCAGTTGTTTATAAGAGACAGGTGGTCGTCATGCCCGCACCTCCTCGCGGCCGGGCGCCGACTCGGTGGCCGCGTCGGCGGCCCGTGCCCCGCCGCCGTGCTCGGCGGCCCAGCGGATGGAGCGCACGATGTTCTCGTAACCGGTGCAGCGGCACACCTGTCCGGAGATCGCCTCGCGGATGTCCTCCTCCGACGGGTCCGCGTCGTGGTCGAGCAGCCAGCGGGCGGTCATCATCATGCCCGGTGTGCAGAAGCCGCACTGCAGCCCGTGGCAGGCGACGAATCCCTGCTGCACCGGGTCGAGTTCGGCCCCGTGCGCCAGATCCTCCACGGTCCGTACCTCGTGACCGTCGGCCATCACCGCGAGGACCGTGCAGGACTTCACGGGCGTGCCGTCCAGCCAGACGGCGCACACCCCGCAGTTGGAGGTGTCGCAGCCCCAGTGGGTGCCGGTGAGCCCGAGTTCGTCGCGCAGGAAATGCACCAGCAGCAGCCTGGGCTCAACGTCCCGCGTGTACTGCTCGCCGTTCACGGTCACGGTGATCCGCATGTCACGCCTCCTGCCCCTGGGCGCGGGCGGCGGCTGCGCGCAGCGCCCGGGTGGTGAGCTCCGCGGCCAGATGCCGCTTGTAGTCGGCCGGACCGCGCTGGTCGGCCGTCGGCCGGCACTCCCGCGCGGCGATCCGGCCCGCCTCGACGAAGGTCTCCTCGCCCGGGCGTCCGCCGCGCAGGAAATCCTCGGCCTCTTCGGCCACGAACCGTGGGGCGCCCACCGCGGTCAGCCCGATCCCGGCCTCGCCGATCACCCCGTCGGAGATCTCCAGCACCGCTCCCGCCGCGACGACCGCCCAGTCACCGGCCCTGCGCTCGACCTTGCGGTAGGCGCTGGCGTGCGAGCGGATGGGCACCCGGATCTCCACCAGAAGCTCCGCTTCGTCCAGCGCGGTCTCGTACGGGCCGAGGAAGAACTCCCTGATGCCGATGGTGCGCCTGCCGCCGGGGCCCTGGGTGACGAGGGTCGCGCGCAGCGCGGAGAACGCCGCGGACAGGTCCTCCGACGGATCGGCCTGGCACAGCGAACCGCCCACGGTGCCGCGGTTGCGCACGAGCGGATCGGCGATCATCCGTTCCGCGTCGCGCAGGATGGGGAAGTGTTCGCCGACGACCGGTGAGGCCAGCAGTTCCGAGTGGCGGACCGTCGCGCCGACGGCCAGATCGTGCCCGTCCACCCGGATCAACGCCAGCTCACCGAGGCCGTTGATGTCGATCAGCGCCTCGGGCTGGGCCAGCCGCAGCTTCATCATCGGCAGCAGGCTGTGGCCACCGGCCACCACGCGTGCATCGGGGCCGTACCGCGTCAGAAGCTCGATCGCCCGCTCGACGCTCGTGGCCCTCTCGTACTGGAACGCGGCTGGAACCTGCATAGGGCCCTCCGTCATGCTGTGCCGTCGTGCCGCGATGCTGCGCCCGCCGGCATCAGCCATGCAATGGGATGATAAGTATTCACTTATTGCCGAAAACAGCGGAAAATCATGGAGTGACCGTCACGCAGCTCAGCACTTTCGTGCTGGTCGCCCGGCTCGGCTCGGTGGGTGCCGCGGCCCGGACCCTGAACGTCAGTGAGTCCGCCGTGTCGCAGGCGCTCACCGCGCTGCGGACCCACTTCGGTGATCCGCTCAGCCGGCGCACCGGCGGCGGTGGGATGCGCCTGACCCCCGCGGGTGCGCGGCTGCTGCCGGTCGCGTCACGCATGGTCGCGCTGAGCGCGGACGCCGAGGCGGCGGTGCGGGCGGCGCGAGGGGCACCCGACGAGCTGCGCGTCGTCGCCACGAGCACCCTGGCCGAGTTCGTGCTCCCCTCGCTCGTGGAGGCCTTCGCCGACCGTGCCGGGCGCCGGACCGAGATTTCCTACGGGGTGGCCGCGGGCAACGAGATGCGCGTACTGGTGGAGAACCGGCTGGCCGACATCGCGCTCGGGCCGGATCTCGGGGCTCCGCCCGGGGGCGAGGTGGGCGGCGACCCCCAGTTCCCCCCCCACCTGGTTGGGGGTCCCGGGCCCACGCGGGGCCGGGGGGGGGCGGGCGCGCGCGCCCGCGGCTG
>NZ_JBHYKH010000855.1:0-2169 GCF_042741275.1 Streptomyces sp. NPDC058964 | reverse complement strand
GTTCAGGGGTTTTCGGGGTCGCCGACGCGTCACCGTTCCCTGGCCGGAGACGGTGACGCCGACGGTGTCGAAGACGTGTCGCCGCTCGCTACTTCAGCCAGGCCTCGACCTTGTCGCGGTTGGCCTCGACCCACTTCTTGGCCGCCGCGTCGGCGGACATCTTGTCCACGGCGATGTACTTGGCCACGGTGTTCTGGTCCTCGTTCGTCCAGTTGAAGTTCTTCACCAGCCTGTACGCCGGGCTGCCGGACTTGGCGAACTTCGCGCTGACGACCTTGTCCAGGTCGTAGACGGGATAGTCGCACGCGACCTTCGCCGCGTCGGCGTCACACCCCGTCGTGTACTTGGGCAGGTTCACCTTCACCAGCGGCACCTCGGACAGGAACCACTGGGGCTCGTAGAAGTAGCCGATGACCCACTGCTTGTTCTTCTCGGCCGTGCGGAAGGCCTGGATGAGCGCCGTCTCGCTGCCCGCGTACACCACCTTGTAGTCCAGCTTCAGGTTCTTCACCAGCGCCGCGTCGTTGGTGACGTACGACGGGTCGCCGTCGAGCAGCTGGCCCTTGCCGCCCGACTCGGAGGTCTTGAACCTGGACGCGTACTTGTCGAGGTTCTTCCAGTCGGTGATGTCCGGGTGGGCCTTGGCCAGCCACGGCGGCACGTACCAGCCGATGATGCCCTTGTTGCCGGTCTGCCCCGCCTCGACCGCGGTCTTCTGCTGGGTGATGTACTTCTTCTTCAGGTCGTCGTGGCCCCAGTTCTCCAGGACCGCGTCGACCTCACCGGTCCCGAAGCCCTGCCAGGCGATCTCTTCCTTCAGGTCCTTCTTGTCGACCGTACAGCCGAGGTCGTGCTGCGCGACGTACGCGACGACCGCCGCGTCCGCCTCGTAGCCCACCCAGGGGTTGACGGCGAGGTTGAAGGTGCCGCACTTGCCGTCCGAGCTCTTCGATCCGCCGGAGGACGAGCTGTCGCCGACCTTCGCCCCTCCGCAGGCGGTGAGGGTGAGGCCGAGGACGGCCAGGCCGGCCGCGCCGGCTCGCCAGTGTCTTGCCATGGTGTCCTGCTCCTTATGCCCTGGTGCGTCGCGCCGCAGCCTGAGTGATCCGGTCGAACATGACTCCGAGCAGTACGATGGCGAGTCCCGCCGCCAGCCCCTTTCCGTACAGCTCTCCCTGCGAGAACCCGGCCACGACGTCGTAGCCGAGGGCGCCGGCCCCTACCAGGCCGCCCACAACAACCATCGACAGCACGTAGATCAGGCCCTGGTTGGTCGCGAGTGTCAGGGCGCTGCGTGCCATCGGCAGTTGAACCTTGGTGATGATCTGCCAGGTGTTGCACCCGGCGGAGGATGCCGCCTCCACGGTGGTATGAGGCACGTTCCGCACCCCATCCGCGATGATCTTGATCGCGACGGGCGCCGCGTAGACGACGGCCGCGACGATGGCGGTGAACCGGGTGGCGCCGAAGAGCGCGAGGAACGGCACGAGATAGACGAACGGCGGCATGACCTGAGCCGCGTCCAGGGTGGGCCGGACGACCCGGTCGACCAGCGTGCTGCGGCCCATCCACACTCCGAAGACGACGCCGAGCAGCATCACGAGCACGGTCGCCACGACGGTCGAGGCCAGCGTGGTCATGCTGTCCGACCACAGCCCCGTGCCGACCAGCAGCCCCACGCACACGGCCGCCGTCACCCCGGCCCGCCGGCCGCCGAGCACCGCGCCGAAACCGACCAGTGCGGCGCCGATCAGCCACCACGGTGAGTCGGTGAGCAGGGTCTGGAACGGATTGAGCAGACCGTTGGTGAGGGCGTCCCGGAAGGCGTTGGTGATGCCCGACAGATGGTCCTGCATCCAGGTGGTGGCCGTGTCGGCGGCACTGGCGATGTGGCTTCCGGTGCTGCCCTCGCCGGGGAACTCGGCCGCCCAGACGTAGGTGTGCGAGAAGTAGACCAGAACGGCGGCCACGACCCCGCCCGCCGCCAGCAGCGGCCGGCGCCATGTGAGGAAGCGGCCGCCCGAGCGGCGGGCGGCCTCGTCGCGTCCGGCGGCCGCCGTGGTGACCCGGTCGAGCACGATGGCCATGACGACGATGGCGAGACCGGCGTTGAAGGCCGTGCCGACGTCGAGCGACTGCAGTGCCTGGACGACGGTCTTGCCGAGGCCC
>NZ_JBHYKH010000854.1:0-2170 GCF_042741275.1 Streptomyces sp. NPDC058964 | reverse complement strand
CTCGTCGACACCCGCCTCGGGCCCGGAGACGACCACCGACACCGGACCGTTGACGGCCGCGATCCCCGTGCCGTCCGGCAGCACGGGCAGGACCTCGTCCTCGGTGGCCTGCACGGCCGCCATCGCGCCCCCGGCCGGAAGCCGCTGCATCAACCGGCCGCGCGCCGACACGATCAACGCCGCGTCCTCCAGCGACCACAGCCCCGCCACATACGCGGCCGCCAGCTCACCGATCGAATGCCCGGCCAGCACATCCGGCCGCACACCCCACGCCTCCAGCAGCCGGAACAGGGCGACCTCGAGGGCGAACAGAGCGGGCTGGGTGCAGTGCGTCTCGTCGAGTTCGGTGCCCGGTTCGCCGTACAGCCCGTTCTCGCCGAACAGGACGTCCAGCAACGGGCGTTCGAGATACACGTCGAGCGCGGCGCACACCTCGTCCAGGGCGCGCGCGAACTCCGGGTATGCCGCGTACAGTTCGCGGCCCATGCCGACGCGCTGGCTGCCCTGCCCCGTGAACAGGAACGCCAGCAGGCCGGCGGCCGGCTCCCCGCGCAGCGGCGCCTCACCGCGGGCGATCGCCTCGACCCCGGCCAGCAGGCCCTCGGGACCGGCCGCCACGACGGCTGCCCGGTGGGGGAGTGCCGTACGGCCCGTGAGAGCCGACGCCACGGACTCGGCGGTGAGCCCGGGGTGCTGGCGCAGGTGTTCGGCCAGTCGCCCGGCCTGGGCGCGCAGCGCCTCGTCGGTCGTGCCCGACACGATCCAGGGGACCACGGGCAGCGCCGTCTGCCCGGCGGCCGGGGCCCGCTCGCCGGCGGGCGCCTCCTCGACGATGACATGCGCATTGGTCCCGCTGATGCCGAAGGACGACACACCCGCGCGCCGCACCCGTTCCCCGGCCGGCCAGGGCTGTTCCCGGGTGAGCAGTGCCACCGACCCCGCCGACCAGTCCACCCGGGACGAGGGCTCGTCCACGTGGAGGGTGCGTGGCAGCACCTCGTGGCGCAGCGCCTCCACCATCTTGATGACCCCGGCCACGCCGGCGGCAGCCTGCGTGTGCCCCAGGTTCGACTTGACCGAACCCAGCCAGAGAGGCTGCTCACGGTCCTGGCCGTACGTCGCCAGCAGCGCGCCCGCCTCGATGGGGTCGCCGAGCCGGGTGCCGGTGCCGTGGGCCTCCACGGCGTCGACGTCGGCGCCCGTCAGGCCCGCCGTGGCCAGGGTCCGCTGGATCAGGCGGCGCTGTGCGGAACCGTTCGGAGCGGTGAGCCCGTTGCTCGCGCCGTCCTGGTTGACCGCCGAACTCCGGATCACCGCGAGGACCTTGTGACCGTTGCGGCGGGCCTCGGAGAGCCGCTCCAGGACGAGGAAGCCCACGCCCTCCGCCCATCCGGTCCCGTCGGCCGCCTCCGCGAACGGCTTGCAGCGGCCGTCGGGGGCCAGGCCGCGCTGCCGGCTGAACGCCGTGAACGTCCCCGGGCTCGACATCACGGCCACGCCGCCCGCGAGCGCCAGGGAGCACTCGCCCGAGCGCAGCGCCCGCGCCGCCAGATGCACCGCGACGAGGGACGAGGAGCAGGCCGTGTCGACCGTCAGGGTCGGGCCCTCCAGACCCAGGGCGTAGGCGACGCGTCCGGAGATGACGCTGGTGGCGCCGCCGGTCAGCAGGTGGCCTTCGAAGCCCTCGGGGGCCTGGTGCAGACGCGGGCCGTACTCCTGCGGTTCGGCGCCCACGAAGACCCCGGCGTCGCCGCCCCGCAGCGCCGCCGGGTCGATGCCCGCGTGCTCCAGGGCCTCCCACGACGTCTCCAGGGCGAGCCGCTGCTGCGGCTCCATCGCGGCTGCCTCACGCGGGCTGATGCCGAAGAAGTCGGCGTCGAACTCGGCGGCTCCGTAGAGGAATCCGCCCTCGCGCGCGTACGTCTTGCCGGGCGCGTCCGGATCGGGGTCGTAGAGTCCGGCGACGTCCCAGCCGCGGTCCTCGGGCAGCGGACCGATCGCGTCGCCGCCCGCGGCGACCAGGTCCCACAGCTGCCCCGGGGAGGCGATGCCGCCCGGGTAACGGCAGGCCATGCCGACGATCGCGACCGGATCGGCCGGGTGCTGCCCCGCGGCGGTCCCGTCCGGGAACCCGGCGTCGGGCGGGTGCGGGCCCCGCAGCGCGCGCCCC
>NZ_JBHYKH010000853.1:0-2172 GCF_042741275.1 Streptomyces sp. NPDC058964 | reverse complement strand
CTTCTGCCTTGGGCCGCTCGGCCATGCCGGTTCTGCGCCGGCAGCAGGATTCGAACCTGCGAGGGGATCACCCGGAAGGAAGTATCCGAGGCCTTCGCACCGGGCGGCGTCGTGCTCCCGAGATCAAGGGGGACAGCGGTGTGTGTCGAGCCGGTTTCACCGCACGCACGAAGCGCGCTCCACTGGAGTAACCGCCGTCGTCGCACCGGGAGATCACCAACATAGGCGGTGACCGCCGCCCCGGCGCAGAACCCCTGGGGGCTACAGCCCCACGGCCTTGCGCAGCGCGTCCACGCGGTCCGTGCGCTCCCAGGTGAAGTCGGGAAGCTCACGGCCGAAGTGGCCGTACGCCGCGGTCTGGGCGTAGATCGGGCGGAGCAGGTCGAGGTCGCGGATGATGGCGGCCGGGCGGAGGTCGAAGACCTCGTCGATCGCCTTCTCGATCTTCTCGGTCTCGACCTTGTGGGTGCCGAAGGTCTCCACGAACAGACCGACCGGCTCGGCCTTGCCGATCGCGTAGGCGACCTGGACCTCGCAGCGGGAGGCCAGGCCGGCGGCGACGACGTTCTTGGCGACCCAGCGCATCGCGTACGCGGCGGAGCGGTCGACCTTGGACGGGTCCTTGCCGGAGAAGGCGCCGCCGCCGTGACGGGCCATACCGCCGTAGGTGTCGATGATGATCTTGCGGCCGGTGAGGCCCGCGTCACCCATCGGACCGCCGATCTCGAAGCGGCCGGTCGGGTTGACCAGGAGGCGGTAGCCCTCGGTGTCCAGCTTGATGCCCTCGTCGAGGAGCGCCTTCAGCTCCGGCTCGACGACGAACTCGCGGATGTCGGGGGCGAGCAGCGACTCGAGGTCGATGTCGCTCGCGTGCTGCGAGGAGACGACCACCGTGTCGAGGCGGACGGCCTTGTCGCCGTCGTACTCGATGGTGACCTGCGTCTTGCCGTCCGGGCGCAGGTAGGGGATCGTGCCGTTCTTGCGGACGTCCGAGAGGCGCTTGGACAGGCGGTGTGCCAGGAAGATCGGCAGCGGCATCAGCGTCGGCGTCTCGTCCGTCGCGTAGCCGAACATCAGGCCCTGGTCGCCCGCGCCCTGCTTGTCGAGCTCGTCCGCTTCTTCCCTGCGGGAGGCACCCTCCACTCGGGACTCGTACGCCGTGTCCACACCCTGGGCGATGTCCGGGGACTGCGAGCCGATCGACACCGACACGCCGCAGGAGGCGCCGTCGAAGCCCTTCTTGGAGGAGTCGTAGCCGATCTCCAGGATCGTGTTGCGGACCAGGGTCGCGATGTCCGCGTACGTCTTGGTGGTGACCTCGCCGGCCACGTGCACCAGGCCCGTGGTGATCAGCGTCTCCACGGCAACCCGGGAGGTCGGGTCCTCGCGCAGAAGCGCGTCGAGAATGGTGTCGCTGATCTGGTCAGCGATCTTGTCGGGGTGACCCTCGGTCACGGACTCCGAGGTGAACAAGCGACGGGACACAACGCTCCCTGGGGTTGCAGCGGCTGCTGGCTGATCATTGGCGGACGACATGGGGGCTGCGCCCGGCGTCGTCCGAGAACAGTTTATCGGTCGTACCCGGCCACCGGCCCACCCGTCTCGCCTCTCGGGAGCGCTGTGACCTGCGGCACGCGCATTCTGCCCAATGCCGAGCGGCATTCGCCAGAGCCGCCACGCGACAATGTCGTGATCGAAAACGCTGCCGAACGACCGAAACGGATCAGGCCAGCCGAGACGCCACCAGGTCCCAGACGGTGTCGGCGAGAGCCTCCTTCGGACCGTGCGCGACGGGTGTCTCGCTGCCGTCCGCGCCCAGCACCACGGCCTCGTTCTCCTCGGAGCCGAAGGTCTTGCGCTCCCCCACCTCGTTCACCACGAGCAGATCGCAGCCCTTGCGCGCCAGCTTCGTCCGGCCGTTGGCGAGGACGTCGTCCGTCTCCGCCGCGAAGCCGACGATCACCTGTCCGGGGCGCGCCCGATCGGCCGAGATCTCCGCGAGGATGTCCGGATTCCGCACCAGGACGACCGGCTCCGGGTCCTGGCCGTCCTTCTTCTTGATCTTCCCGGACGCGTAGTTCGCGGGCCGGAAGTCGGCGACGGCGGCGGCCATGACCACGGCGTCGGCGTCCGCGGCCGCCTTCACCACGGCCTCGCGCAGCTGTACGGCGG
>NZ_JBHYKH010000852.1:0-2178 GCF_042741275.1 Streptomyces sp. NPDC058964 | reverse complement strand
ACGTTGGGCGGGGCGTCGGCGGCCCACTCCGCGATCGCGGCCAGGGACTTCGCTCCGGCCAGGACCGCGCACGCGGCCAGGGAGAGGACGAAGGCGAGCGAGTGGCGTCGGCCCTGGTCCCGGCGGGGATCGGGCACCTGAGCCAGGCAGGTCAGCAGGCCGGGGAGGTCATCGGGGACGGTCGGCGCGGTGTCGGCGAGTTGGCCCAGAGGGCGCGGGATGAGCGAGGATGAGAAGGCAGGCACGGTCTTCCGTCGTGGTGATCAGGGACTCGACACCTCATGATCACCGGAAGTCGTGCCTGCCTCCGCGTCAGCCCCCGCAGTCCTGCCCCAGCTCCTGAAGCCCAATCAACCCGGATGCACCGCCGGAACGACGCCGCCCTGCCCGCGTACCCCGTCGGTCACCGTCATCGTGGCGCCGACGGGGTACGCCCGTCACCCGCGAGCGGAGTGCGACTTCAGCGGATGCGGTGCTTCCGCCAGAAGGGGCCGAGGTCCCTGTGCGTCATCGACTGTGCGGCCTTCTTGAAGCCGGCGGTGGTGGAGACGCCGTACCAGTGGTCGTGGGCGTACTTCTTGATGAGGCGCGCCATGGTGCCGGCCCCGAGGACGTGCTCCAGGTCGGCCAGGACGCAAGGGCCGATCCCGTACACGACCTGGAAGTACTCGTCACGGTGTGTAGACCAGTAGGCCATCGAGTTGGTGAGCGCGGCGGTGGCGCTCGGCCAGGAGTCGTCCGGCGAGCACTCGAACCCGTCCCAGCGGTAGTAGCGCGCGTTGGCGTACTGAGCGAAACTCTCGTCCAGCCAGGGTGAGTTGTACTCGTCGTTGCCCACGACGCCGTACCACCACTGGTGGGCGATCTCATGGACGGTGGCGCCGCCCTCCTCCTCGGTGCCGAGGATGACCAGGCCGGGGTACTCCATGCCGCCGGCGAACCCGGGGGTCATCACGAGGTCGATCTCGCCGTACGGATAGCGGCCGAACTCCCTGCCGAACCGGTCGATGGCGGCGACGCCGTCCTTGCGGTTGAGGCGGACACCGGCGGCGGGCGTGTTCGGCGACCAGTACGACTTCACGCGCACGCCGTCGGGCGAGGTCTGGGTCGCGGTGCGGAACGGGCCCGCCGCCCATGCGAAGTCCCGCACCCGCTTGGCGACGCTGTGGGTGACCGTACGCCCGGTACCGCCGGGGCGGGTCCATGTGCTGCCGGTCGCCGGGACCTTGAGGGCGGACGGGTGGTCAAGGCGCACCCGGAAGTCGCTCGCCAGGGTGTAGAAGCTCTCGCCGTACGACACATACGGATCGAGGTGCCATCCCCTCGCGTCGTGCACGGCGAGGACCGGCAGCGCGTTGCCCAGGAAGCGGAACGCGCCTTCGCGGCCGAAGCGGTTGTTGCGTGCGGGCACGGTGAGGGCCAAGTCGAAGGAGACGGCCGTCCGCTCGCCGCGTGCGAGCGGCCTCGGCAGAGCGATGCGCAGCGCCGTGCACTTCACGCCGGGGCGGCCCGGAGTGCCGCCGCGCACGTGGGAGACGCGGACGGGGGACGGTCTTCCGGATGTCCCGCAGCCGTCCTCGCCATTGCCCCACAGGCGTATGTACACCTCACGCAGGGGCCGGCTGGAGGCGTTGCGGAAGGACACCGTCTGCCGGCCCGCCCAGTGGGAGCCGTCGGCGTCGGCGCGCAGCTTCACGTCGTAGCTGGGGCGGTCGGGCGTCGCGGGTTCGGCCGCTCTCACCGCGGCGCCGGGCGCCGGGCCGGACGGCGTGCCGGCCTCGGCCACGGTGGAGCCTGCTGTCGCGAGCAGCGCGAGCAGGGCGACCAGCAGACGGCGACCGGTTCTTGAGGGGCCCGTGGGCGACGAAGGCATGGCTGACGACATGACAGATGACATGCCAGCGGATCTTGTCACAGGGTTCCCCACGGCCGACACAGGCCCGCGCGAAGAGGGGAGGTCGGCTCCGCTTGGGCGGCGAAAATGCCAGGGTAGGCAGGGGATGTTCGCTGTACGTTGGCGCACAGTAAGGATCCCGGTTCAACCCATCCGCAGTTCATCCCCTTCAATGAGGCCTGGTCAGGGACACCACGTACGCCGAGGACGCCTCCCGCGTACGCACCGGCACCGCTCCACGTGCCATGGCATCCCTGCGTAACCTGGCCATCGCCGCTCTCCGA
>NZ_JBHYKH010000851.1:0-2211 GCF_042741275.1 Streptomyces sp. NPDC058964 | reverse complement strand
CGGCAGCCCCTCCGCGCGACCGGCCCCGCCCCTGTTCACGGCGCCGGGCGGCGCGCCCGAGCGGTTCGTCCTCGTCCTCGTCCCCGCCGTCGCTGCCGTCGCCGTCGCCGCTCTCGTCGCCCCGGTCGGCTTCGTCGTCGTAACCGTCGTACGGGGACTCGCCCTTGTCTTCGTCCTTGTACTCGTACGAGTCGTGCGCGTACACGCGGAGCTGTTCGATCGGTGTGCCGCACCCCGGGCAGGCGAGGGCGCCGTTGAGGTGCCGACGGCACGGGAGGCAGTAGTCCATGACGCGGGAAGACTAGATTCCGCACAGGTCACGTTCCTAGGCACCACTGTGAAGGTTCTGTGGGAGATCGAAAGAGCTCTCGAAAGCCTTGCCGAAACCGTTATCCGTTCGCCCCATTGACACCCCCGCCGCCCCGTCCTTACTGTCACGCCAGCATTTCGAACGTGTGACGAAATATCGAACAGCTGAAGGGCAACTGCCGTGCGCATCACCGGAATCAGCACGCACGTGGTCGGGACGCCGTGGCGCAACCTGACCTACGTACAGGTGCACACCGACGAAGGGATCACGGGAGTCGGCGAGACCCGGATGCTCGGTCACACCGACGCGCTGCTCGGATACCTGAGGGAAGCCGAGGTCAACCACATTCTCGGTTCCGACCCGTTCGCTGTCGAGGACCTCGTACGCCGTATGAAGTACGGCGACTACGGCCGGGCGGGTGAAATCGTGATGTCCGGCATCGCGGTCGTCGAGATGGCCTGCTGGGACATCAAGGGCAAGGCCCTGGGCGTGCCGGTCTGGCAGCTGCTCGGCGGCAAGGTCACCGACAGGGTCAAGGCGTACGCCAACGGCTGGTACACGACGGAGCGGACCCCGGAGGCCTACCACAAGGCCGCCCAGGAGGTCATGGCCCGCGGGTACAAGGCCCTCAAGATCGACCCGTTCGGCACCGGGCACTTCGAGCTCGACCACGAGCAGACCCTCTACTCCGTCTCGCTCATCGAGGCCGTGCGCGACGCCATCGGCCCGGATGCCGAGCTGATGCTGGAGATGCACGGCCGCTTCTCCCCCGCCACCGCGGTCCGGCTGGCGAAGGAGCTGGCCCCCTTCGAGCCGGCGTGGCTGGAGGAGCCGGTGCCGCCGGAGAACCTCAAGGCGCTGGAGAAGGTGGCCGCCAAGGTGGACCTGCCGGTCGCGACCGGTGAGCGGATCCACGACCGGATCGAGTTCCGCGAGCTCTTCGAGAGCCAGGCCGCCGACATCATCCAGCCGGACGTCGGCCACATCGGCGGCATCTGGGAGACCCGGAAGCTGGCCGCGACCGCCGAGGCGCACTACGTGCTCGTCGCCCCGCACAACGTCGGCGGCTCGGTGCTCACCGCCGCCTCGCTCCAGGTCGGATTCACCTCCCCGAACTTCAAGATCCTGGAGCACTTCAACGATTTCGCCGACGCGGAGATCAAGAAGGTCGTGAAGGGTGCCCCCGAGGTGATCGACGGGTACTTCCACCTGTCCGACGCGCCCGGCCTCGGCGTGGAGTTCGACGCCGAGGCGGCCGCGGAGTTCCCGCAGCAGCAGGCCCGGTTCGACCTGTGGGCCGACGGCTGGGAGCAGCGCAGGCCGAAGGACACGAAGTGAGCACCGCGGTCGTCGTCGAGGCGCCGGGCGAGCACCGGGTCGTACCGCACGAGCCGTGTGAGCCGGGTCCGGGCGAGGCGCTGGTGGCCGTGCACGCGGTGGGCATCTGCGGCAGTGACCGCGAGGTGTACCAGGGCAACCGGCCGGAGGGATACGTCCGTTACCCGCTGATTCCCGGGCACGAGTGGTCCGGAACGGTGCGGGCGGTGGGCGCCGGGGTGCCGCAGTCCCTGGTCGGCCGCAAGGTGGTCGGCGAGGGCTTCCGCAACTGCCAGGTGTGCGACCGCTGCCACGCGGGCGAGACCACCCTGTGCACGGCCGGCTACGAGGAGACCGGGTTCACGCAGCCGGGTGCCATGGCGCCCACGCTGACCCTGCCCGCGCGGCTGCTGCACGTGCTGCCCGACGACGCCGACCTCACGGCAGCCGCCCTGCTGGAGCCCGCCGCCTGCATCGCCGCCGCCGCGCTCAAGGCGAACGCCCGCCCGGGCGAGCGGGTCGCCGTGGTCGGCACCGGGACGCTCGGCATGTTCGCCGTGCAGTTCCTGCGGGCCGCCTCGCCC
>NZ_JBHYKH010000850.1:0-2246 GCF_042741275.1 Streptomyces sp. NPDC058964 | reverse complement strand
GACCTGCGAGTATTGGTCTCGGCTAATCATGGACAGCCTCTCCCGCCGGCGGCCACCGGCCCCGGGCGCGGGGCCGACCGCCGCTCCCGACACCGTCAAGATCCTGATCGCCGGGGGCTTCGGTGTAGGCAAGACCACCATGGTCGGGTCCGTCAGCGAGATCGCCCCGCTGCGCACCGAGGAACCGCTGACCACCGCGGGCCTCGGCGTCGACGACCTCGAAGGGATCGAGGACAAACGGTCCACCACGGTCGCCCTGGACTTCGGCCGGATCAGCATCGGCCGGGATCTGGTGCTGTACCTCTTCGGTACCCCCGGGCAGCAGCGGTTCTGGTTCATGTGGAACGACCTGGCGATCGGGGCGCTGGGCGCGGTGGTGCTGGTGGACGTCCGCAGGCCGCGGACCAGCTTCGCCGCCATCGACTTCTTCGAGCGGCGGCGCATCCCCTTCGTCGTCGGGGTCAACGGTTTCCACGGGAAGCACCCGTACACGCCCGAGGAGATCCGGGAGGCCCTGGCGCTGCCCGCCGGCACTCCCGTGCTGCTGTGCGACGCCCGGGAGCGTGAGTCGTCCCGTGACGTGCTGATCGCCCTGGTCGACCGGTTGATCGCCGCGGCCACCCGCGCGGGCGGACGGACCTGAGGCAGGACGCGGGTTCCCCCGGCCGGTGATCCCGTGTCCGTCTCTCACCTGGTCGGCACGGACCGCCGCCTGATACGGAGGTCCCATGACGTGCGCGGCCCGGTCGCTCGCCAGGAGGACCACCAGGTCGGCGATCTCCGAAGCCCGGGAGGAGCGGCCGCTGACGACGGCGGCCGCCCGTGCCATCAGGTCCTCGGGCGCAGTCCGGCGGCGGAGGAGACCGTGTCGGCCACACCGCCCCGCCCGGCCAGGGCCATGGCGATCGACTGCGGCACGGCAAAGGCGGCCCCGGCCGCCCCGGTGACACCGCTGTCCGGTCCCGCAGTTCCTCCGCCATGGCCCGCTCCCCGTTCCGGCCGGGTCTCCTGTCCCTCCGGCCTGTGGCCGAGGGGCCGGCTCGCCCGCGAGCGTCCGCGCCACTGGACCCGTTCAGCGCCTCGCGGCATGCGCGACGGCGGCCGACGCGGCGATCCGGTCGAGCAGCAGCAGTGCGCTGACGCAGAGCACGATCCACGCGGACAGCACCACCGCTCCGCCGACCAGGCCGTCGTGGTGGAAGTAGGCGAGCCCGTCCAGTGCCCGGACGCCGACGCCCGCGGGCATCACCGAGGCGAGGGGCTTGAGCCAGCCGGGCAGGAAGTCGGGCGGCAGGACGCCGCCGCTGGTGGCGTTCCCCATCACCAGCAGGAAGATCGACCCCAGCGGGACCCCGACCGGGCCGAAGACCCGGATCAGCAGTACCGAGGCGGCGGCCACGGCCCCCGCCATCAGCGTGACGAGTCCGGCGACGCCGAGGAAGGACCCGGGTATGGCGCCGAAGGCGGTGCACGCGATGAGCGCGGTGGCCAGCCCGCCGAGCAGCGCGAACAGCGCCAGGCTGCCCACGCGCTGGCCGAAGGAGAGGCGCGGTGCCACCTGGTACGACGTCTGGCCGAACAGGAAGCCGGCCAGTACCAGACCGAACGAGGCGTAGAAGACCGAGAGCCCCCTGCTGTCCCCCTTCGAGAGCGGCAGGATGTCGACCACGGGGATCTTCTTGCCGTCCGTGTGGCAGCCGGTGGCGCACGCATTGCCGAGGGGCGCCACCAGCGCGGACACGGCAGGGCCGTTCGCGCCCGCGTAGACGATCTCGGGCTTGCCGTCGTCGGCCAGCAGCGCGGCGTAGGCGTCTCGGTGTTCGACGGCCCGACGGGCCGAGGCGTCGTCGGGGTACCGGTCGACCTGGAAGCCGTCCGGCGCGATGCGCTGGAGTCGTGCGGGGGACCGGGCGGCCGTCCGGGGCGCAGCGGGGACGGCGGCGGGCCGCCGGGGCGCGCGGGGGGGGGGGCGCCGCTGTCGGCGTCGGCCTAGGCGGGATGGCCGCCGGTCCCACGACAGGTCGTCGGCGCGGAGCCGCAACGCGCCCGGCGGGAGCGACGCGGCACCCACCTCGCCCATGCGCCCGCCCCGGCGGCAGCGCGCCGCGCCACCTCGCGCAGGCCGCCGGACCCTGGGGAGCCCGGCGCCCCCCGCCACCACCAGTGCCACCCCGCCCTGGGCAGCCGCACAGACTCTCCACCCCAGGACTGGGACGCCGCAGCGACCCGGCCGGTGACCCCTGTAC
>NZ_JBHYKH010000849.1:0-2260 GCF_042741275.1 Streptomyces sp. NPDC058964 | reverse complement strand
TTCAACACACACCACCCGCGCTCTCCCGCGGGGTGTTGTGGGGCTTCCCGGGGGGTGGCGCCCCCGGGGGGGGGGGCGGGCGCGCCGCGCCCCCCCCGCGCCGGACGGGGTGAAAGGACGTGGACGGTCCGGGCCGATGCCGGGCGGAGCGCTTGTCGGGCGGTTCAGGCGGTGGGCTCGGCGAGGAAGCGGTCGAGGGCGGTGAAGACGGCCTCGGGGTCCTCGCGGATGGGCAGGTGCCCCCCGCCAGGGACGAGTTCGAAACGCACGCGCGGGAACGCGGCTGCGTAGTCGCGGCCGAAATCGGGGGTGACGACCGTGTCGTTGACACCCCAGATCACCAGGACGGGGCAGGTGACGGCGGAGAAGCGGGGAAGTAGTTCCGCCTCGTGCACGTCCGGGCCGGTGTAGGCATGCAGGGTGGCGAACATCTGCGCGGGCGGACTGCTTCGTGCCGCCGGCGCGCTGGCGCCGGAGGGCGACCCGCTGGGCGGGTTGACCTGATGGTCCGGGATCTTGGGCCCGATGGCGTCTATGAGGACGAACCGGGAGACGCGTCCGACGTGGTCGTCCACGGCCATCCGGGCGGCGACCCAGCCGCCGAAGGAGGTACCGACCACAGTGACGTCGTCCAGGCCGTGCTGGTCGAGCAGGTTGTGGTAGGCGGCGGCGAGGGCGGCCACGGAGCTGAGCATGTCGGGTCGACCCGTGTCGTCCCAGCCAGGACGGGTCGGTGCCAGGACCCGGTGCCCGGTGGCGAGGTGGTCGACGAGGGGATGATGCTGGCGGGGCCGGGCGCGCCGTGCAGGACGAGTACCGGGCCGCCCTCTCCGGCCTCCCGCACGGTCACGTCGAGGCCAGACCGTGTGGTGACGGTGCGCGGTGCGGGCGCGGCCATGCTTCCTACTGGATCGCGTGGATGGTGTCGGTGGTGCTGTCCGCGGCGGTCACTGGGCTGCCGGTCCGGTGGTGAAGAACTCGATCATCTGCTCCAGTCCCCGGTCGCCGAACATCGTCTCCAGGCTGGCGGCGGACTCGGCGGCGGACGCCTCGCTGCGCGGGAAGAGGGCCTGTTCGTAGGCGATCAGCGCGGCTTCGGTGTCGCCGGGGTGGGCGGCGAGCGCCTCGGCGAGTTCGGCGCCGTCGAGCATAGCCAGGTTGGCGCCCTCTCCGGCGAAGGGGGACATCACGTGGGCGGCGTCACCGAGGAGCGTCACGCCCGGGATCCGCTCCCAGCGGTGTCCGACCGGCAGGGCGTGGATGCGGCGCGGGGTGATCGTGTCCGCGTCGGCGACCAGGGCTCGCAGATCCTCGTGCCAGCCCTCGAAGTGGGCGAGGACGGCGGTCTTGGCGGCGGCGAGATCGGTGAAGTCGATGGTGTCGAGCCAGCCCTCGTCCGCCTTCAGCGCGGCGTAGATGTGGAAGCTGCCGTCGGTCTCGCGGTGCGCGAGGAAGCCGCACTGGCTGCCCAGGCTGACGAAGAAGCCGCCTCCGATGACGGCGGCGCTGCGCGGGTGGCGGGTGTCGGCGTCGTACAGGTCGGTCTCGGCGAAGGAGATACCGGTGTAGGCGGGCGTGGCGTCGGAGAGCAGCGGCCTTACGCGGGACCAGGCGCCGTCGGCGCCGATCAGGAGGTCGGTGGTGATGGCGGAGCCGTCGGTGAATGTCACCTCGTGGCGGCCGTCGCCCAGTGCCCGGGCACCGGTGACCTTCCTGCCCCAGTGGATCGTGCCGTCGGGCAGCGAGTTCAGCAGCAGGTCACGCAGGTCGCCGCGGTCCACCTCCGGGCGGCCGCCGGTGCCGTCGTCCTTCTCCGAGACGTGGACGGTGGCGTCCGGGCCGACCAGGCGCATCTCCTGACCGCCCTCGTGGACGATCTTCAGGAAGTCTTCGTAGAGGCCCGCGGCGTGCAGCGCCTTCTGACCGTTCTCCTCGTGGATGTCGAGCATGCCGCCCTGGGTGCGGGACGCGGCAGACGCTTCCAGTTCGAAGATCGCGGCCTGGATGCCGTTGACGTGCAGGACGCGGGCGGCGGTGAGGCCGCCGAGACCTCCGCCGATGATCGCGATGGGGTGATGGGCGCTCATGGAGGCCTCCAGATGACTGACCGGGTCCACACCAAGCGCGCAGCCCGGGAAGGGGTTCGGAGCCGGCACGCCCGTGCCCCCCCACGGCGGCGGGGGCGGGCCGGCGCGCGCAGGCCGCAGCCCACTCCCCCCCCCCAAAAAAAAAAGCATATGAGACGAAAATTTTTGTTTTA
>NZ_JBHYKH010000848.1:0-2264 GCF_042741275.1 Streptomyces sp. NPDC058964 | reverse complement strand
GGGTTCGCCCTCGACGAACTCCGCGGGTTCGTCCTAGCCGCCTCCTCGAGACGTGATGGATCAGACTTTCCAGACCGCGGCCCGGCGTCTCTTCCGCCGCCGACAAGTGCGAAGATGGGGCACGGCAGGACAGGGCCCCCACCACAGGGCCGACGTAGAGCGGCCGGACACCAGCCGCCGACCGGTCACTGGAGACCGGCGTGGCGCACATGCATGGAGGACGTGACGTGGCGAACGACGCCAGCACCGTTTTCGACCTAGTGATCCTCGGCGGTGGTAGCGGTGGTTACGCCGCGGCGCTGCGCGGGGCCCAGCTGGGCCTGGACGTCGCCCTGATCGAGAAGGACAAGGTCGGCGGCACCTGCCTGCACAAGGGTTGCATCCCCACCAAGGCCCTGCTGCACGCGGGCGAGATCGCCGACCAGGCCCGCGAGAGCGAGCAGTTCGGCGTGAAGGCCACCCTCGAGGGCATCGACGTCCCGGCCGTCCACAAGTACAAGGACGACGTGATCTCGGGCCTCTACAAGGGGCTGCAGGGTCTCATCGCGTCCCGCAAGGTGACGTACATCGAGGGTGAGGGCCGGCTGTCCTCCCCCACCTCCGTCGACGTGAACGGCCAGCGCATCCAGGGCCGCCACGTCCTGCTGGCGACCGGCTCCGTGCCGAAGTCGCTGCCGGGCCTGGAGATCGACGGCGACCGGATCATCTCCTCCGACCACGCCCTCGTCCTGGACCGCGTGCCGAAGTCCGCGATCATCCTGGGCGGCGGTGTCATCGGCGTCGAGTTCGCCTCGGCGTGGAAGTCCTTCGGCTCCGACGTCACGGTCATCGAGGGTCTCAAGCACCTCGTCCCGGTCGAGGACGACAACTCCTCCAAGCTTCTTGAGCGCGCCTTCCGCAAGCGCGGCATCAAGTTCAACCTGGGCACCTTCTTCTCGAAGGCCGAGTACACCCAGGACGGTGTCAAGGTCACCCTCGCCGACGGCAAGGAGTTCGAGGCGGAGATCCTCCTCGTCGCCGTCGGCCGCGGCCCGGTCTCCGCGGGCCTCGGCTACGAGGAGCAGGGCGTCGCGATGGACCGCGGCTACGTCCTGGTCGACGAGTACATGCGGACGAACGTCCCGACCGTCTCCGCCGTCGGTGACCTGGTCCCGACGCTCCAGCTCGCGCACGTCGGCTTCGCCGAGGGCATCCTGGTTGCGGAGCGTCTGGCCGGTCTGAAGGTCGTCCCGATCGACTACGACGGCGTTCCGCGGGTGACGTACTGCCACCCGGAGGTCGCCTCCGTCGGTATCACCGAGGCCAAGGCCAAGGAGGTCTACGGCGCGGACAAGGTCGTCTCCATCAAGTTCCCCCTCGGCGGCAACGGCAAGAGCCGGATCCTGAAGACCGCGGGCGAGATCAAGCTCGTCCAGGTCAAGGACGGTGCCGTGGTCGGCGTCCACATGGTCGGCGACCGGATGGGCGAGCAGGTGGGCGAGGCCCAGCTGATCTACAACTGGGAGGCGCTGCCGTCCGAGGTGGCGCAGCTCATCCACGCCCACCCGACGCAGAACGAGGCGCTCGGCGAGGCCCATCTGGCGCTGGCCGGCAAGCCCCTCCACATGCACGACTGACGCCTTCCGTCACCGGACGCGACGACACAGACTTCCGCAATTCCTAAGGAGCAACCGAAACCATGGCGGTTTCCGTAACCCTTCCGGCGCTCGGCGAGAGCGTCACCGAGGGCACTGTCACCCGCTGGCTGAAGGCCGAGGGCGAGCGCGTCGAGGCCGACGAGCCGCTGCTCGAGGTCTCGACCGACAAGGTCGACACCGAGATCCCCTCCCCCGCTGCCGGTGTCCTGGCCTCCATCAAGGTCGCCGAGGACGAGACGGTCGAGGTCGGCGCCGAGCTGGCGCTGATCGACGACGGCACCGGCGCCCCGGCCGCCGAGCAGGCCCCGCAGGCCGAGCAGGTCGCCGAGCCGGCCCCCGAGCCCGCCCCGGCGGCCCCGTCCACCGAGCAGGCCGCCCCGGCGCCCGCTCCCACCACCGAGGCCGCTGCCGGCGGCGGCTCCGCCGAGGGCACGGACGTGGTCCTGCCCGCGCTCGGCGAGTCCGTCACCGAGGGCACCGTCACCCGCTGGCTGAAGTCGGTCGGCGACAGCGTCGAGGCCGACGAGCCGCTGCTCGAGGTGTCCACCGACAAGGTCGACACCGAGATCCCCGCCCCCGCCTCCGGCACCCTGCTGGAGATCGTGGTCGGCGAGGACGAGACCGCCG
>NZ_JBHYKH010000847.1:0-2284 GCF_042741275.1 Streptomyces sp. NPDC058964 | reverse complement strand
CCCGGGGGGGGGGCGGGGGCCGGCCGCGTGGGTGGGTGGGGGGGGGGGCGCGGAGAAGACTCTCCGACCCCCCCCCCCCCCCCGGCCGGGGGTGCGCGCCGCCCCCGTCCCCACGGTGCGGCGCCTGCAGGTCACCGTCCAGTCATCCCATGGACGGCGGCCTGAGTCTCAGGTCAGTCCGAGCGCGGGCAGCACGGCCGCCTCCACGAACCGGACGAGATAGTCGGAGTCGGCGTACTGGCCGGTCAGCACCGGCCGGGCGCGCAGCACACCGAACATCATGGCGGGGATGTACTCCAGCGCCGGATGGTCCGCGCGCACCTCGCCCCGTTCCACCCCGCGCCTGAGGATCTCCTGGAGCGCGGCGACCTCGGGATCGACGAGCGTCTCGCGCAGCGCCTGCTGGAGCTCGGGATCCTGGGTGATCGCGTGACCGAGCGCCTGGATCAGCCGCGTGTCCTTGCCCGACCAGTCCCCCGCCGCGCGCGCCGCCTGGCGCAGGTCCTCCGCCAGCGCCCCGGTGTCGATGCCGGCGAAGCGCACCTTGCGATGGGCGCGCAGCGCGGCCGCCACGAACTGGGGCTTGGTCTTCCACTGGCGGTAGAGCGTGGACTTGCTGCACCGGGTGCTGGCCGCGACGCCCTCCATGGTGAGGGAGTCGTAGCCGCACTCGCGGATCTGCTCGAGCACGGCGTCGAAGAACTCCCGCTCACGCTCCGGCGTGATCTTGGAGCGGCGCGTGGCTGCGACCGTCTCCGGTCCGTCCGCGGCCTGCGACGTCATGCGCTCTCTCCTCACTCGTGTGCGACTCGGGCGCCCTGCCCGCGCTCGACCCCGCCTGAAGCGGTCCTCGAGCGCGGCTTCGAAACCTGTATCCAGTGTGTCGTACGTCTATCGATACGTCAGTGTACCGGTACTTCGGCGTATCGGTACACTGGCGTACCGGTACGGCGACGTATCGATGAGTTCGGGCCGCGGCCCGGGGCTCAGCACGCACCACTGCACGCACCACCGTCAGCGAAGGGGCCGGGGGATGAATGCCCGAACCGAGCCTGAAGAACCCGAGCGGGGTGCCCGAGCCAGGCCCCCGCTCGTCCGTGAGCTCCTGCTCGTCGCGGGGCTCTTCCTCGTCTACAAGCTCGGCCGCCAACTGGCCACCGGTCACACCGGCGAGGCCCTCCACAACGCCGGCCGCCTGTGGGACCTGGAGCGGACGCTGCACCTTCCCGGCGAGGGCTGGGTGCAGTCGGTGCTGCTGCACAACGACACCCTGGTGCGGGTCGCGAACACCTACTACGCGACCGTCCACTTCCCGGCCACCCTGGCCTTCCTGGCCTGGCTCTACCTGCGGCGCCCGGCGCACTACGTCTGGGCCCGCCGGGTCCTGGCCGCGGTCACCGCCGCCGCCCTGGTGCTGCCCTTCACCTTCCCGCTCGCCCCGCCCCGGATGCTGGCCGCGACCGGTCTGGTGGACACCGCCCGGGTGTACGGGCCGTCCGTGTACGGCCCCCCGCGCACCGACCACCTCTCCAACCAGTACGCGGCGATGCCCTCCCTGCACTTCGGCTGGGCCCTCATGGTCGCGATCGGCCTGGTGGTGGCGACGCGTTCCCGCCTGCGCTGGCTGTGGCTGCTGCACCCGGCGGTCACGCTGCTGGTGATCGTGGGGACGGCGAACCACTACTGGCTCGACGCGATCGCCGCCACGGCCATGCTCGGTCTCGCGCTCGCGCTCATCCAGCCGCCGCACCGCACGGCGACCACCGCGGGACGCGGCACACCCGGGCTCGTACCGGAGGAGCCCGTCCTGGTGGGAGCGGCTCGATGAACGCCGTCCTGCTCGCCGTCGCCCTGTCCCTGGTCTCGGCCGTCGCCTACGCGGCCGCCGCGGTCGCCCAGGAACGGCTCGCCTCCCGCGGGCCGAACGCGGGCCTGCTGCGGCTGCTCGGCACCGGCGCCTGGTGGTCGGCGGTCGGGCTCAACGCGGCCGCCGCGCTGCTGCACGTCGTGGCCCTCAAGTACGGTCCGCTGACCGTGGTGCAGCCACTGGGCGCGCTCACCCTGGTCGCGGCGGTCCCGCTGGGCGCGCGGGCGGCCGGACGGCGGGTCAGCGCGACCGAGTGGCGGGGCACCGCCCTCACTCTGCTGGGACTGGCCGCACTGCTGGTGACCGCGTCGGGTCCGGCGCCCGCGCGGGTGCTGAGCCTGACCGAGGCGCTGGCCGGCGCCGGTCACACCGCCCCCCGGATAGGCGCGCGGTCCCGGCCCGCCCCCCGCCCCCCCC
>NZ_JBHYKH010000846.1:0-2291 GCF_042741275.1 Streptomyces sp. NPDC058964 | reverse complement strand
CAACACCACCAACCACACACACCTGGCGTTTGACCACACCCCCCCCCGCGTCTGTCTAAACTGCTCGCGGCTTGATCAACTCACCACGGTGTTGCTACGACCCCTGGAATCCGCCCTCGCGGGGGCCCTCACTGGTGTCCGAGGGGGGACTTGAACCCCCACGCCCGATAAAGGGCACTAGCACCTCAAGCTAGCGCGTCTGCCATTCCGCCACCCGGACAAGGTGTCTGTCGTGCGTGGTTTCCCTCGCGGCGACGAAGGAAACACTATCAGGCTTTCCGGGGTGTCCGATCACACCCCGTCCCCGGCCCCGCGACGGCGTGAACGGCGTGTGACGGGCTCGGTCCGGTCTTGGGGCCGCGGTGGCCGGAGGGGGAGGATGAGAGGGACCACCAGCAGTGACAGTGGGAGGAAGCAGCGTGAGCGAGACGGACACGGCCAAGGGCGTCACCGGCGAGGACGAGGTTGTGGACCTCTGCCGCGAGCTGATCCAGATCGACACCAGCAACTACGGCGACCACTCGGGCCCGGGCGAGCGCAAGGCTGCCGAGTACGTCGCCGAGAAACTCGCCGAGGTGGGTCTCGAACCGAGGATCTTCGAGTCGCACCCGGGGCGTGCCTCGGCCGTGGCCCGCATCGAGGGCGAGGACCCGTCCCGGCCCGCGCTGCTGATCCACGGCCACCTGGACGTCGTACCGGCCAATGCCGCCGACTGGACCCACCACCCGTTCTCCGGGGAGGTCGCGGACGGCTGCGTCTGGGGGCGCGGCGCCGTCGACATGAAGGACATGGACGCCATGACGCTGGCCGTCGTGCGCGACCGGCTGCGCAGCGGGCGCCGACCGCCCCGGGACATCGTGCTCGCCTTCCTCGCGGACGAGGAGGCGGGCGGCACCTATGGCGCCCGGTGGCTCGTCGACAACCACCCCGACCTCTTCGACGGCGTCACCGAGGCCATCAGCGAGGTCGGCGGTTTCTCGTTCACCGTGAACGAGCAGCGGCGGCTCTATCTGATCCAGACGGCCGAGAAGGGCATGCACTGGATGAAGCTGACCGTGGCCGGCACGGCCGGACACGGGTCGATGATCCACCGGGACAACGCGATCACCGAACTGTCGGAGGCGGTCGCCCGGGTGGGCCGGCACAGGTTCCCGGTGCGCGTCACCAAGACGACCCGGGCGTTCCTCGACGAACTCGGCGACGCGCTCGGCACCGAGCTCGATCCCGAGGACATGGAGGCCACCCTCGCCAAGCTGGGCGGCATCGCCAAGCTCATCGGCGCGACCCTGAGCAACACGGCCAACCCGACGCAGCTGAACGCCGGCTACAAGGTCAACGTCATCCCGGGCGAGGCCACCGCCAACGTCGACGGCCGGTTCCTGCCCGGGTTCGAGGAGGAGTTCCTCGCCGACCTCGACCGGATCCTGGGCCCGAAGGTGCGGCGCGAGGACGTGCACTCCGACAAGGCCGTGGAGACCACCTTCGACGGGGCGCTCGTCGAGGCCATGCAGTCCGCGCTCCTCGCCGAGGACCCGGCCGCGAAGGCGATCCCGTACATGCTCTCCGGTGGCACCGACGCCAAGTCCTTCGACGACCTGGGCATCCGCGGCTTCGGCTTCGCGCCGCTCAAGCTGCCGCCGGAGCTGGACTTCGCCGGCATGTTCCACGGCGTCGACGAGCGGGTGCCGGTGGACGGGCTGCAGTTCGGCGTACGCGTGCTCGACCGTTTCATCGACGAGTCCTGAGAGCATCGCGAAGCGAAACTCGGATAATCGGCCACCCGTACGAGGTGACCGGGAAGAGTGAATGTGACGATAGGTTCGTAGCTCCATTGCTCCCTCCTCGTTACAGGTGATGTGATCCGCTGCTTGGGATCGCATTGCCAACAAGGAGGAACAATGCTCAAGAAGGTCGTCGCTGCTGCGGCTGCCACTGGTGGTCTGGTTCTCGCGGGCGCGGGCCTGGCCGTCGCGGACTCCGGAGCTCAGGGTGCCGCCGTGCACTCCCCGGGTGTCGCTTCCGGCAACGTTGTCCAGGTTCCCGTGCACATCCCGGTGAACGTCTGCGGCAACACGATCTCGGTGATCGGGCTGCTGAACCCTGCCTTCGGCAACGTCTGCGTCAACCACTGACGCCGACTCCCTGAGGGGCGTCTTTTCCGTCGGCCCCGGAGCGCGCGCCAAGTGCTCCCGGGGCGTCCCGGCCTAGGGGAAGGAATATGCCGCGAGAAATTCGTGTTCGTGGGCCTGGTGCGAGTACGAGGCCCGGCTTCAAAGTAACCAATGCGTGGT
>NZ_JBHYKH010000845.1:0-2300 GCF_042741275.1 Streptomyces sp. NPDC058964 | reverse complement strand
CCGGCCCGGTCGGGCGGGCGCGGCCCCCGCCGCCGGGCCGAGGGGGGGGTCGGCGCGGGGGCGCCCCCCGCCGGGGGGGGGGGGGCCCCCGCGCGCCCCCCCCCCCCCCCCCCTCTCCGTTGTGACCTGCATAAATGCACAGGTCCGAAGATTGCTCACTCATTCGGGTGAGAAGCCCGGGCGATCCGGCCCATTCGGGGCATGCCGTCGCAAGAATCGGACCGGCCTTTCGGGGTCGGTCCGTCTGCTCTGTCAGGGCCTACATGGGGGGCCATCGGCATGATCCGCATCAAGGCTGGGGCACCCCGCGGGAGGCGGCCCCGGACGAACGCACGGGGACCCGCCAGGCGAAGGCTGCCGGCCTGGGTCCGGACCCGAGCCCGCCGCCCCTGCCGCACGCTGCGCCGGACAAGCGTCCGCCGATCGGACCGCGGGAGCGAGCACCACCCCGTGGTACGCAAGCCCGAGCGTCGCCCGCTGCGCCGGGTGCTCGGCCTCGGGCTGCCCACGGTGTGGGGCGCCGTGGCCATCACGTTCAAGTTCGGCTGCCCGCTCGCACACCAGGACGCGCTGGGCGCCCGGATCGTCACCAGCGCCGTGTTCTTCGCCGTCGGCACCGGGCTGATACTCGACGTCCGCCGGGCGCTGCTGCGCGAGCTGAGGCAGGCCCGCAAGGTCGCGGGCGCCGCGCAGAGCGTGCTGCTGCGCCCGCTGCCCCCACGCCTCGACGGCCTTGGCGTCGCCGCCGCCCAGCTGTCCGCCGACCGCGGAGCGGCCATCGGGGGCGACCTGTACGAGGCGGTCGCCACCGAACACGGCGTACGGGTCGTGATCGGTGATGTACGCGGCCACGGCCTGCCCGCCCTCGGCACGGTGGCCGCCCTCCTCGGCAGCTTTCGCGAGGCCGCGCACGACGAGGCCGAACTCGGCTGTGTGCTACGGCGCCTGGAGCGCGCGCTCGCCCGCCATCTGCGCGAGCGTTCACGCGACGAGCACCCCTCCAGCGGCCGGGAGCCCGATGCCCCGGTCGCGGAGGAGTTCGTCACCGTGCTCCTGCTGGAGATCCGCAGGGACGGGGAGCTCAGTGTGCTCAACTGCGGCCACCCCTGGCCGTATCTGCTCAGCGCCCACGGCGTCGACCACCTCGCCCGCGCCGAACCCCTGCCACCCCTGGGCCCGTTCCCCCTGCCCCGCGACCTGGACGCCGTACGCTGCGGACACCTGCTCCCGGGCGAGTCCCTGGTCCTGTACACGGACGGAGCGGAGGACGCCCGGGACGCGCACGGCAACTTCTTCGCCCTGCCGACCGTGCTGGCGGAGGCGGCACGGGAGCACCCCGCAGCGCCCCAGGCCGTCCTGCGCAAGGTCTTCACCGCCCTGTTCCGCCACACGAGCGGCACACCGACGGACGACATCGCGCTACTGGTACTGCGCAACGATCGCCAGCAACGGCTGACCCCAGGGGCGCGGGACGGTGACACGTGCGCATCCGCCGCGGGGGCGCGACCGGCCCCACTCGACCCGCGGCCGACAACGCACCTCTGAACCCCCGTCCCTGCGCCGCACCGCCAAAGCCGACGGCCAGGCCACCGCACTGTACGAGGGGGAGCCGGCGGCCCGGCCGGCCTCTTTCGAGGCCCTTCAGTCAACCGGCCCGGAACTCTCCGCGACAGCGCGCGCACGCTGCGGATGCGCGTACTCCGTTCACACCCCGTGTGAAGTCCGACGCACTACGCTGTCGGCACCGAGTCACCGGGGGGCACCCATGCAGCCCAACACCCTGCTCGACGCGATCCTCGACGAGGCCGGGATCTCGCACGCGGGACTGGCCGCGCACGTCAACCAGGCGGGCCGGGCTCGTGGGATCGCACTGAGGTACGAACATACCGCCGTCGCACGGTGGTTGAAGGGGCAGCGGCCGCGCGGCCAGGTGCCCGACCTGATCTGCGAGGTCCTCGCGGCCCGGCTGCACCGGCCCGTCACCCTCGACGACATCGGCCTCGGTGTCCCCGGCGAACCGGCCGCCCCGCACACCGGTTCACTGTCCGGGTTCGTGGAGCGGGCCACCGCCCTGTGGCGCTCCGACCAGCAGCGGCGCCCGCACATCCTCGGGGCCCCCGCGCTCACGGGCACGCCCGCCGTGATGCCGGTGTGGGAGTGGGAGAACCCGCCCGAGGACGTCCAGCAGCTCCCGGACCCGGCGGAGCCGGTCGCCCTTCGGCGCCGCCTCGGGATGGATCTCGTACGGCTCCCCGACGATGTCGCCGACGGTCATCCGGGGGTTGAGCGACGTGTACGGG
>NZ_JBHYKH010000844.1:0-2306 GCF_042741275.1 Streptomyces sp. NPDC058964 | reverse complement strand
CCGGGTGCCCCCTCCGTCGTCGTACGAGGCTCAGATCCGCACTTCCACGGTCCGGGCCAGCCGGTCGTGGAGTCCGCGTCCGTCGCGGTCCCAGACGAGTGCCGGGAGGGCGAGGCAGAGCAGGCCCGTGCGCACCAGGGAGCGCAGCGGCTGCACCCGGCCGCTGTCTGCGCCGACGACCCGCAGCCCGAAGAGGCGCTTGCCGGGCGTGAAGCCGACCGTGCCGACCGTCAGGACGCTCAGCACGAAGAAGACGAGCAGCGCCCAGTTGCCGGTGGCGGGGCTGTAGCCGTCGGTGAGCAGGCCGTATGCGATCAGGACGCACAGCCCCCAGTCCACGGCGAGCGCGCCCAGCCGCCGCCCCGGGCGGGCGATCGAGCCCGGCCCCTCCTCCGGCAGACCGAGCTGCTCGCCCCGGTATCCGAAGTCGGCTCCGGCCTCTTCCATGGCCGCGCGCGGCCCGGAGAGCCACGATCCCATTGCTTGCCTGTTGTCCACCCGTCCACGGTACTGCGCCCCCGATTGCCCGGAGCACTCCGGGGTGTGTCGGGGCTACCGTGGAACAGGAGCCGGTTAACTTCAGCGAAACAAACGGGTCACGCCCGAGAAATCACCCGTCCCTAGGGTCGGGGACAGCGTGTGCCACCGCACTGGCCGCACGAACGAACTACCACCCCGGCGAGGACGGTCGGGAGTAGGAGGAGCTGGATGTTCCAGAACGCCGACGAGGCCAAGAAGTTCATCGCGGACGAGGACGTCAAGTTCATCGACGTCCGCTTCTGCGACCTGCCGGGCGTCATGCAGCACTTCACGGTGCCCGTCGAGGCGTTCGACCCGGACGAGGAGCTCGCCTTCGACGGATCGTCGATCCGTGGCTTCCAGGCCATTCACGAGTCCGACATGGCGCTGCGCGCGGACCTGTCGACCGCCCGGGTCGACCCGTTCCGCCGTGACAAGACGCTCAACATCAACTTCTTCATCCACGACCCGATCACGGGCGAGCAGTACTCCCGTGACCCGCGCAACGTGGCGAAGAAGGCCGAGGCCTACCTCGCCTCCACCGGTATCGCGGACACCGCGTACTTCGGTCCCGAGGCCGAGTTCTACGTCTTCGACAGCGTCCGCTTCGCGACGGGCGCGAACGAGTCCTTCTACCACATCGACTCCGAGGCCGGCGCCTGGAACACCGGTGCCCTCGAGGACAACCGTGGTTACAAGGTCCGCTACAAGGGCGGCTACTTCCCGGTCCCGCCGGTCGACCACTTCGCCGACCTGCGCGCCGAGATCTCCCTGGAGCTGGAGAAGAACGGCCTGAAGGTCGAGCGCCAGCACCACGAGGTCGGCACCGCCGGCCAGGCCGAGATCAACTACAAGTTCAACACGCTGCTCGCCGCGGCCGACGACCTCCAGCTCTTCAAGTACATCGTGAAGAACGTGGCTTGGCGCAACGGCAAGACGGCGACCTTCATGCCGAAGCCGATCTTCGGTGACAACGGCTCGGGCATGCACGTGCACCAGTCGCTGTGGAGCAACGGCGACCCGCTGTTCTACGACGAGGCCGGTTACGCGGGCCTGTCGGACACCGCCCGCTACTACATCGGCGGCATCCTCAAGCACGCCCCGTCGCTGCTGGCCTTCACCAACCCGACGGTGAACTCCTACCACCGTCTGGTGCCGGGCTTCGAGGCGCCGATCAACCTGGTGTACTCGCAGCGCAACCGTTCCGCGGCCATGCGCATCCCGATCACGGGCTCCAACCCGAAGGCCAAGCGCGTCGAGTTCCGCGCGCCCGACTCCTCCGGCAACCCGTACCTCGCCTTCTCGGCCCTCCTCCTCGCGGGCCTCGACGGCATCAAGAACAAGATCGAGCCGGCCGAGCCGATCGACAAGGACCTGTACGAGCTGGCTCCCGAGGAGCACGCGAACGTCGCTCAGGTCCCGACCTCGCTCCCGGCCGTCCTCGACTCGCTGGAGCGCGACCACGAGTTCCTGCTCGCCGGTGACGTCTTCACGTCCGACCTGATCGAGACGTGGATCGACTTCAAGCGCACGAACGAGATCGCCCCGCTGCAGCTGCGTCCGCACCCGCACGAGTTCGAGCTCTACTTCGACGTGTGATCCGGCCGCCCGGGGGGGCCGCCGCCCGGCCCACACCGGGTGTGGGGGGGGCGCGCGCGCGCGCGCGCGGGGGGCGTGGGGCCGGGGGGGGGGCGGGGGGGCCCCCGGCCGCCCCCCCCCCCCCCCCCCCCCCCGCGCCGGACTCGGGGGTGGCGAGGAACGCGGTGCCGAGCTGGGCGGCGCTCGCG
>NZ_JBHYKH010000843.1:0-2308 GCF_042741275.1 Streptomyces sp. NPDC058964 | reverse complement strand
GCTCCAGCCCGCGGAGGGAGCGTTGTATCTGGTGGGCTAAGTCCCCGTGGCCCGGGGTGTCGATCAGGTTGATCCGGTGGCCGTCCCAGGAGCAGCTGACGGCCGCGGCGAAGATGGTGATGCCGCGGTCGCGCTCCTGCGGGTCGAAGTCGGTGACGGTGGTGCCGTCGTGGACCTCGCCGCGTTTGTGCGTGGTCCCTGTCGCATACAGGATCCGCTCGGTGACGGTGGTCTTGCCGGCGTCGACGTGGGCGAGGATGCCCAGGTTGCGGACGACGGTCTGAGCAGTGGTGCGCACGGCCCGGTGCCTTTCTGGGATGGGGCTGGAAAAGGGCGGCGCGATTTCCCGTGCGGACGTCTGCGGGATCGGCAGGACGGCGACGGGCGTCACCCTGACGGTCCGTCAACAGCACTGTTCGCAGGCTGTGCCGGCGGGTTCAGTCGTGCGTCACGGGTGTCCGGTACCGGCCGCGCAGCGGGCACCGGGCGGACGAGGACACGAGGATCACCTCGTACCGGGCGCGGGGAGCGGTGACAGCGGTGCGGTCGCGCACGGCCCTGCTCCCCTCACTCGTCCCACTGGTCGTCGGTCGCGCACGGCCTGTCCGCCGTGCGGGGCGGGGTGCGGTGCGTCGTGGCGAGTGTAGGAAGGCCGACGGGAGCCGGTCACCCGGTTTTTCCGTCCGGTGGACGCCGGTTCCCACCGGCTTCCCGGCCGGTCGGAGCCTGGTCCCCGCGCCGTGGGTCGACCGCGGCTGGAGCGCCGGTGGAAATGAAGTTCTGCCCGCCGAAGGGTCGTTGACATGCTCCGGAAAGGCTGCCGAGAATATTCGAACAAGGGGTGACCGCCCCGGAAACAAGGGCGAACGGGATGGGCGGCAATTCATGCCTACGCGCGAGGTCATCGAATGGGCCACGACCGGTGTCGTGGCCGACGCCGACGCGCTCCTGTCCGACCGTGACGTCCTCTATTCCGGCGCGGCGGTGGCCACCGGACTCGGTGACCCCAAAGACCTGCGAAACCCTCCGGACGGTGACGGAATACCCGCCTGCCTGAGGCGCTGTGCCATCGACCGGAAACTCGGCGGCGCCGATCCGGGAAGCCGCGCGCTACGTCCGTGGCGGTGGTACGGCTCCACCGCACTGCGGGTCGAGGCGGAACCGGCGCTGCGCATTCACGCCCGGGACTGGATTTCCGATTCCGCCGCAGCCGTGTTCGAAAGGCATTTCGTGTCGGCCATGACGGAACAGGGAATCGGCGCACACGCCCGGCCGTTCCGTGTCACCGCAAACGAGGAGATCCGGATTTCGAAAGCGGTCGTACTGCTGCGGGAACTCGTTCCGGAAATCGCCGGCAGCGTACTGCCGTTCGTGCACCAGATCGTCGTGCTCGACTCGCCCATTCCCAGTCTCTATCTCACGCAGGTGCCCGAGACCGTCTTCCTGTCCGCCGCCACGGTCCACGGGGACGCTCTCGGCCTCGCGGACGCACTGCTCCATGAATCGCTGCACGAGAAGATGGCCGTACTGCGCCTCACCCGCCGGCTCGTACGGCCCGGCTACACCGACGAGCACAGCGCACGCGTGCTGCTCCCGTGGAGTCTCGGCCAGGCCGCTCCGCGGTGGTTCAACGCAGGCCGTGTCATCTCCGCCGCGCATGTCTACACCCATCTCGCGGTACTGCACGCGACCGCGCTGCGGCGCGGGCGGACCGGGCGCACCGGCTGCGGTCCGCAGGCCGTGCGCAAGCGCCTGGCCGCGGCCGTGGAACGCGGCGGCTTCCTGCTCGCAGCGATCGAACTCGACAGCATACGGCGGGAGTTCGGACCGGACGGGCAGCTGCTGCACCGGCAGCTGACGCACCTGCTGGCCGCGGTCCGCGACACGCTGCCGGCGAGTCTCGCCGGCACCCTCCAGACCTGGCACGCCACACCACAGCGCGAGGTGCACACGTGAACTACAAGCTTGCGAAGGGCATTCAGTTCCGGCCGCTGAGCATCAAGGGCAGATTCCTCGCCTTCACCACGACGCCTCCGACGGTGCTGCAGGTCGACGCCGGTTCGGTGCTGCTGCTCAAGCTGTACGAGCGGGGCCTGACCGGAGACGAACTCGTCGCCCGGTACGCGGAGTTGCGCAAGAAGAGCGACGCCGACGCCCGCCGGGAGCTCGCGCGCCGGGCGGACGGCCTGGCCGGCGCGGGCCTCCTCGAACAACTTCCCGCCCGGCCGCGGCGACTGACGCGGTCGGAGCAGGGGATTTCCGCACGGGAGGAGGTGTGACACATGGGTTCCGAAGACCAGTCCAAGAT
>NZ_JBHYKH010000842.1:0-2331 GCF_042741275.1 Streptomyces sp. NPDC058964 | reverse complement strand
CGCCGCCGGCGTCTCCGCCGGATACCGCCACTCGGGGGGCGGGGGGTGGCCGGCCGCCTATGCGGTGGTTACGACCCCGCTGTTCGAGGGAACCGCGCGAACGTTGGAGGCGTACGCCATCGACCGTGTGGGACTCGACCTGTACGGCCTGCACGTCGCCGTCGACTTCCTGTCCTACGTCCGGGGCCAGGCGAAGTTCGACTCCCTGGAGGCCCTGCTCGAGCAGATGGCCGAGGACGTCAAGCGCTGCCGGGAGCTGATCGCGGCGGACGCGTAGCCGCCCGCCGAACAGCGAACGCACACAAGGGCGGCCGGTGCCTTCGAGGCACCGGCCGCCCTTCGCTCTGCCGCCCTACTGCTGGGGCGGGGCCTGCGGCGGGTACGGCTGGCCGGGCTGCTGCGGATACGGCTGCCCCTGCTGAGGCTGCGGCGGGTAGGGCTGTCCGGGCGCCGGTGCCTGCGGGTAGGGCTGTGCCGGCGGCTGGGGCTGCTGGGGGTAGGGCTGAGCCGGCTGCTGCCCCTGCTGAGGCTGCGGGGGGTAGGGCTGTCCGGGCGCCGGTGCCTGCGGGTAGGGCTGACCGGGTACCGGCTGACCCGGTACCGGCTGGCCGGGCAGCGGCGGCGCGGCCACCGGCGGCGGGTTGCCGTCGCTGGTCCACAGGCCGTGCGACTGCTGGTGCCGTACGAAGTCCTCGGCGACCATGGCCGCGAGGTTGAAGTACGCCTCCCGCACCTTCGGCCGCATCATGTCGAGGTCGACCTCGGCACCGGCCGCGAGATGCTCGTCGAAGGGCACGACCACGACACCGCGGCAGCGCGTCTCGAAGTGGCTGACGATGTCGTCCACCTTGATCATCTTGCCTGTCTCGCGCACTCCGGAGATGACGGTGATGGAGCGCGACACGAGGTCGGCGTACCCGTGCGCGGACAGCCAGTCCAGCGTCGTGCTGGCGCTGCTCGCGCCGTCGACGGACGGCGTGGAGATGATGATGAGCTGGTCGGCGAGGTCGAGGACCCCGCGCATGGCGCTGTAGAGCAGGCCGGTGCCCGAGTCGGTGAGGATGATCGGGTACTGCCTGCCGAGCACGTCGATGGCTCGCCGGTAGTCCTCGTCGTTGAAGGTGGTGGACACGGCCGGGTCGACGTCGTTGGCGATGATCTCCAGGCCGGAGGAGGCCTGGGAGGTGAACCGCCGGATGTCCATGTACGAGTTGAGGTACGGGATCGCCTGGACGAGATCACGGATGGTGGCCCCGGTCTCACGGCGCACACGGCGGCCGAGCGTACCGGCGTCCGGGTTGGCGTCGATGGCGAGGATCTTGTCCTGGCGCTCGGTGGCGAGCGTCGAGCCGAGGGCGGTGGTGGTCGTGGTCTTGCCCACGCCGCCCTTGAGGCTGATGACCGCGATCCGGTAGCAGGACAGCACGGGCGTCCGGATCAGGTCGAGCTTGCGCTGCCGCTCGGCCTCCTCCTTCTTCCCACCGATCTTGAACCGGCTCGGCGCCGCCGCGGGGCGTCCGCTCCTCGCCTTCTGCTTCTTGTTGTTCAGCAGCCGGTCGGACGACAGCTCCACGGCCGCCGTGTAACCCAGCGGCGCGGCCCCCGGGTTGGTCGGCTGCCGCTGGTCGTGCCGGATGGGCTGCGGCCAGGCGGCGCCGAGGCGGGGGTCCACGGGCTGCTGGGGGTGGGGCTGGTCCGGCTGCCCGGGCTGCGGCGCGGACTGGGCCGGCTGCGGCGCGGGCGGTGCCTGGTGCGGCTGCTGGGCGGCCGGTACCGGCGGGGTCTGTGCGGCCTGGTCCGGCTGGGCCATGGGCTGAGCCGCCGACTGGGCCGGGGGGACCTGCGGAGCGAAGCCCTGCTGAGCTGCCTGCGGGGGCTGTGCGGCAGGGCTCTGCGGCTGCCCCTGCTGCGGTACGCCGGGCTGGGGCGGGGGCTGGGGCTGGGGCTGGGGCACCCCCGGGGCCATGCCGGGGTGGGGTTGGGGCTGCGGCTCCTGCCCGTGCGACGCGGGCGTCTGCGGGAACCCGTAACCGGCCGCGGGGGTGGGAGCGCCGCCCGGTTGCTGGGCCGCCGGCTGCGGTGCCGCCGGTGCCGTGGCGCCCGGCAGCGGGAAGCCGTAGCCCTGCTGCGGCGCGGGCTGCGGGGGCGCCTGGTGCGGGAACGCGTGGTTCGGCGGCGTCGGCGCGGTGGCCGGCGGATTCCACGCGGCGGGCGCCGGCTGGGGCGCCTGCGGCTGGAACGGGGGCTGCTGCGCCGGAGCGGCGGGGGCGGGCTGCGGCTCCGCGGGCCACTGGTTCGCCGGGGCCGGGGCGGCGGGAGGGTACGACGGAG
>NZ_JBHYKH010000841.1:0-2334 GCF_042741275.1 Streptomyces sp. NPDC058964 | reverse complement strand
CTCACCCCCGTCGCCCCCTCTCCCGCGGAACGTCGAGGTGCGCGTACTCGCCCCAGTCGGTTCGTCGTGTCACGGGTCTCAGCTCTTGGCTGCGGCGGCCTTGGGCTTGGCGGCCTTGCCGGCTGCCGGGGCGGGCACCGTCTTCTCGGCGTCCGCGCCCGCGGTGACCGCCGCCGCGGCGCCCGGCTCGGCGGCGGGCTCCTCCGGTCGCACTCCGACGCCCAGCTTCTCCTTGATCTTCTTCTCGATCTCGTTGGCCAGGTCGGGGTTGTCCTTGAGGAAGTTGCGGGCGTTCTCCTTGCCCTGGCCTAGCTGGTCGCCCTCGTACGTGTACCAGGCGCCGGCCTTGCGGACGAAGCCGTGCTCCACGCCCATGTCGATCAGACCGCCCTCGCGGCTGATGCCCTGGCCGTAGAGGATGTCGAACTCGGCCTGCTTGAAGGGCGGCGCGACCTTGTTCTTCACGACCTTGCAGCGGGTGCGGTTGCCGACCGCCTCCGTGCCGTCCTTCAGGGTCTCGATGCGGCGGATGTCGATGCGCACCGAGGCGTAGAACTTCAGCGCCCGGCCACCGGTCGTGGTCTCCGGGGAGCCGAACATCACGCCGATCTTCTCGCGGAGCTGGTTGATGAAGATCGCGGTGGTCTTCGACTGGTTGAGCGCGCTGGTGATCTTCCGCAGGGCCTGGCTCATCAGACGGGCCTGCAGACCGACGTGACTGTCGCCCATCTCGCCCTCGATCTCCGCGCGCGGGACGAGCGCGGCGACGGAGTCGATGACGATGAGGTCGAGAGCGCCGGAGCGGACCAGCATGTCCACGATCTCCAGGGCCTGCTCGCCGTTGTCGGGCTGGGAGAGGATGAGGTTGTCGATGTCGACGCCGAGCTTGCGCGCGTACTCGGGGTCGAGGGCGTGCTCCGCGTCCACGAACGCGACCTGGCCGCCGGCCTTCTGCGCGTTCGCCACGGCGTGCAGGGTCAGGGTCGTCTTACCGGAGGACTCCGGGCCGTAGATCTCCACGACGCGCCCGCGCGGCAGACCGCCGACGCCGAGGGCCACGTCGAGCGCGGTCGACCCGGTCGGAATGACCTCGATGGGCTCCTTCGACCGCTCGCCCATGCGCATGACCGCGCCCTTGCCGAATTGCCGTTCAATCTGTGCGAGCGCGGCGTCGAGCGCCTTCTCGCGGTCGGTTCCTGCCATGGGTTCCACCCGGTTTGCTTGAGTCGATCGCTTCACGTCAAAGACGCTAACGCCTGCCACTGACAATGCGCCCCGACGCCGGCCCGGCCTGTGGACAACTCGGGCACTTCTCCACCTAAAACGTGTCGAAATCCCCACCGTGAGCCTCGCCTGAGCTCTTATAAGAATGGATGTTCGATTTTCATGTCAAGCGTATCCCGCCCGGTCGCTCCGGCTGCTCCGGCTGCTCCGGCTGCTCCGGGCGGCGTACGCCGGATGTCTTCGACCGGACGACGACCTCGCGGAGCGCTCCCGGGAGCCTTGGGCCCATGCGCTGGCCCCCGTTTACCCGCCCGCTGAGAAACCCGCTGCCGAACCAGAGCGCCGCCGAGCGCCTGTGTCACGCCACCGGACTGTTCCTCGTCCTGTGCGGCCTCGCCCACCTGGTCGTGTTCGCGGTCGACGGCGGCCCCTGGGACGGCCCCGTCTCCTGGCGCAAGCCCGTCACGTTCGGGCTCTCCTTCGGAGCGACGCTGATCGCCGTCACCTGGGTCACGTCGTATCTGTGCCTCGGACAGCGGCTGCGTGCCGTGCTGCTCGTCGTCTTCGCCGCCGACTGCGTGGTGGAGGTCGGCGGCATCACCCTTCAGGCGTGGCGCCGGGTGCCCTCGCACCTCGACATGGAGACCCCCTTCGACGCGGCCGTGTCGATGACGCTCGCGGTGGGCGGCGGTGTCCTCGTGGTGCTGCTCACCGTCTTCGCGGTGGCGTCCTTCCGGCACCGTCCCATGGGCCCGGCGGGCATGCCGCTGGCGGTGCGCTCCGGCTTCGCGGCGCTGCTCGTGGCGCTGGCCTCGGGCACCGCGATGATCGCCCGCGGGGTGGTGCTCACCCGGACCGGCCACCAGGAGGCGGCGTACCACTCGACGGCGCCGCTCAAGCCGCTGCACGGAGTGAGTCTGCACGCCGTCCTGGTCCTGCCGGCGCTTGCGTGGCTGCTGTCCCGCACGTCCTGGACCGCGCGGGCGCGGCGGCGGATCGTGGGGGGGGGGGGGGGGGCGCGCGGGGGGCGCCGCGGGCGCGGGGCCGGGGGGGGGGGGGGGGGGGCCGGCGGGGCGGGTTGACTAAAAAGCACCCCCCCCCCCCCAGACA
>NZ_JBHYKH010000840.1:1045-2344 GCF_042741275.1 Streptomyces sp. NPDC058964 | reverse complement strand
ACGCGGGAACGTCGGCGACGTCGACTTCGACTCGGCCGTGGAGCGCGCCTCGCTCATCACCCCGGTGCCGGGCGGGGCCGGCCCGATGACGATCGCCACGCTCCTGGAGCAGACCGTCGACGCCGCCGCCCGGCAGCTCGGTGTGTGATCAGCGCATCCAGGCCCGGTACTCCATGACGGCACCGGGCCGCACGCCGTCCTCGGGGACGGCCTCGGTGAAGGTGTCCTCCATGCCGAGGACTGCCCCGGTGCGAGGTTCCAGGATCAGCATGTGCCGGATGCGCCGGGTGTCGTACACGTACGCATGGCCGGTGCGGCCGAGGCGGTCCGTCACGTCGCCGGCCGGCCGCAGCCCCTCGGCCTGCGCGAACAGCCGGACGAGCGCCGCCGACTCGCGGGCGCCCAAGGTCCAGTGGTCGAGGAGTTCCCCGACGGCGTCGAAGAGGTCCTCGGTGCTCAGCGGGGCCGTGCTGCGGTCGACCTCGGGGCGGACGATCTCGGTGAGGTAGGCCCGCAGGCCCGACGCGGTGTGGGGCGGGGTCCCTTCGGGCGGGGCGTCGCTCCACATCGGCGGGTAGGTGGTCCGGCTGATCACATGGCCGTCCGCCACCTCGTGCGGGTCGTCGCCCTCGTCGGTGAGGACCGGGCGGCCCGGCCTGCTCGGGTCGGTCGCCACGACCAGTTCGGTGTGGGTGGCGTCCGCCCGCCAGCGCACCACCCGCTCCACGGGCAGCGTGACGGGCTTTTCGCCGTCGCTCAGGCCGAGACTCCACGTCTGCACGTGTGTGCCCTTGCGCAGGCCCGGTGAGCCGTCTGCCGCGGCCGCGTCGGCCAGGGCGACCAGGTCCTTCAGGGGTACCGGGCTGGAGTGGGGCTGGATGGTCAGCGGGCGCGGCGCCGCGACGGCCCGCTGGGTGCCCGGACCGCCGAGGACGGCGTTGACGGCGAGACCGAGGACGACGACGGTGGCGGCCAGGCCCCAGACCAGCCGGGCGCGCGGGGTACGGCCGGGCAGCGCCGGAAGCAGCCGGGCACGGCGCCGCGGGCGGCCTTCGTGCAGCAGCCGGCGCAGCCTCTGCTCGGCACGCCGGTCCAGCGGTCCGTCGCCGAAGTCGGGGCTGTCGGCCGGCACCGGGTTGGCGTCGCGCAGGAGTTTGAGTTCGTCAGCCATGTCCGTGGTCCTTGCACAGGGTCGCGTCGGCGGAGGCGCGCTCCGGGGCGGGGCGGCCGTCGGACGGCGCCGCCACGGCGGGCCGCAGTCGGTCGATCTCGGGTCTCAGACGGCGCCTGGCCCGGTGG
>NZ_JBHYKH010000840.1:0-1035 GCF_042741275.1 Streptomyces sp. NPDC058964 | reverse complement strand
CGGCGGCGGACAAGACGAAAGGGGGGGGGCGCCGGGGGGGGCGGGGGGGGCGGCGCGCGGGGGGGGGGGGCGGCCGTGGGCCGGCCCCCCCCCCCCGGGCCGCATTCGGTCGATCTCGGCTCTCAGACGGCGCCTGGCCCGGTGCAGACGCATGGCCGCCGCCCGGCTGCCACAGCCGAGGACGACGGCGACCTCGTCGACGCCGAGCTCCTCCCACGCCGTCAGGCGCAGCACCTCCCGGTCCGCCGGGGAGAGCCGGGCCAGCGCGTCGTGCACCCAGGCGCCGGGTCCCTCGGCGTCGGGGCTGTCCACGACCTGCCGTCCGTGCGCGGTCTCGTCGTTGCCCAGCCGGTCCACCAGCCTGCGCCGGCGTCCGAACCCGCGTACCGCGTTCGCCAGGCAGTTGCGTGCCACGCCGTACAGCCAGGGCAGCGGTGCGGGCGGCAGGTCGGCCCGGCGCCGCCAGGCGACCGTGAACACCTCCGCCACCACTTCCTCCACCTCACCGCTCCGCCCGTCCAGTCGCCGCGCGACATAGCGGCTGACCGCCCAGTAGTGCTCGCGATAGGCAGCGGCGAAGATCTCGTCGTTGCTCATGTTCCGTTCTTGTCCGGCACTCCCGGGATCGTCACACCCGGTCCACGTGATTCTCGACGCGCCGTTCGAGTGTGACAGCCGGGCCGTGGGCGGACACAGGCGGGGCGTGAAGAACATCAACCCCAGGATCGTCGGATGGCTGACGAGCACGGATCACAAGACCATCGGAACGCTGTATCTGGTCACGGCGTTCGGCTTCTTCTGCGTCGGCGGTGTGCTGGCGTTGTTCATGCGTGCCGAGCTGGCCCGTCCGGGCCTGCAGATCATGTCGAACGAGCAGTTCAACCAGGCGTTCACGATGCACGGCACGATCATGCTGCTGATGTTCGCCACGCCGCTGTTCGCCGGCTTCGCGAACTGGATCATGCCGCTCCAGATCGGTGCCCCCGACGTCGCGTTCCCGCGGCTGAACATGTTCGCCTACTGGCTCTACCTGTT
>NZ_JBHYKH010000839.1:0-2375 GCF_042741275.1 Streptomyces sp. NPDC058964 | reverse complement strand
ACCTCCTCGGCCCCTGAGGCCGCCGATCCTTCCGGATCTCGAAGTCCATCGCACCCCTTGAACTGGGGTGTTGCGACGACCACTAGAACGGAAGGTACTGCGGGGCCACCGCGACCGACATCCTCCCGTCCTTGGGCACCGACACATCGTCGATTACCCACGCCGTCGGGGCGATCAGCGGCAGCATCCGCTCGCAGATCCGCCGCTGCACCGGCTGCGGATCCCAGGTCGACTGGTTCACGAACTGCTGCAGGTTCTGCTCGTTGCCGTCCGGCAGCCGCGGCCATCGCCTGGATGGACTTGCGGCGACCGTCCAGCATCAGTCCCCGCAGGTAGCAGTCGCCCTTGGCCCGCTGGTCCTTCCGCGGCACGGAGGCGAACACATCAGCGACGAATAACCCCAACGCCGCCCGGACTCGGTTCACTTCATGTGCGTCCACACACCCAACATGCTCCTGAACAGGCCCGGCAGGAAGACCTAACGGAGTCCTACTAGAGCCTGTCTGGCAAATGATCACTGAGCCGGGATGCGTGCTTGGTCCAGTTCCCCTTGCCGCTCCGAGGCCGAGCAGCGATTCTGGGCCGGTGCCAGGGCAGGGGAAGAGGAAGCAGCGGCAACAGGCAGAGTGGCAGCGACGTGCTGCTCGCACTGCGCCGGACATGGGGCGGTGGAAAGTGATCTGTGAGGTCCGGGACATGGCGGAGCTACGCGCTCACTTGCGCCGGCTTCGGGAGGCGCGGATCGACGCGTCGATGATCCGGATCGAGACGCTGTGTGGCCGCCTGACGCACCCGACCACGTATCGGCTGAGCCGGTTCGTGGCGGAGGACCCCGCGTGTGAGCCCGACAGCGAGCACTCGGATGATTGATCTTGCGGCAGGTCGAGGTGAGTTGACGGACGCGGCATGCGAGCGAATAGGACCTCTGCTGCCGCAGGTGGACGGGCGTGGCCGTCCGTGGCGTGATCACCGGCAGGTGCTCAACGCCCAGGACCGTGAGGGGCACGCCGAGATCGACTTCTCGGCCGTATCCACCACTGCATGCGGGCCATCGGCGCGGCCGAGCGGGCACTGGAGTTGATGTGCCGGCGCGCGCAGTCACGAGTGACCTTCGGCAGTCCGGTTGCCGAACGGTCCAACATCCAGGACTGGGTCGCGGAAGCGCGCATCGACATCGAGATGGTCCGCCTGCTCACGCTCAAGGCCGCCTATCTGATGGACACGGTCGGGAACAAGGAAGCGCGCACCGAGATCGCGGCCATCAAGGTGGCCGCCCCGAACATCGCGTTGAAGATCATCGACCGTGCGATCCAGGTGCATGGAGCAGCAGGAGTCACGGAGGATTTTCCGTTGGCGATGATGTACGCGCAGCTGCGGACGCTGCGGCTGGCGGACGGTCCCGACGAGGTTCACGAGCGGGCCATCGCCGGGCACGAACTGCGCCGGTACCGCGACGGGGCCGCTGCGGTGGCGAGCGGCACGGGCACCCTCGGCGGCCACAAGGCAGTGGTGAGCTGAGATGCCGGGACTGGATCTCACCGATCGCACCGCCGTCGTCACGGGGGCCTCGCGCGGTATCGGGCTGGCGATCGCCCAGGCCATCGCCGCCGCTGGCGGCAACGTCGTCCTCACCACCCGCTCCCAGGAGGCGGCGGACGCCGCCGCGGCCCAGGTCGGGGGCACGGCGGTCGGCGTCGCGGCGCACGCGGTCGACGAAGAAGCCGCCCGGCGCTGTGTCGATCTGACGCTCGAGCGATTCGGGACCCTGGACATCCTCGTCAACAACGCGGGGACCAACCCGGCCTTCGGGCCCGTCATCGACCAGGATCACGGTCGGTTCGCCAAGACCTTTGATGTGAACCTGTGGGCTCCCGTCCTGTGGACGGGTCTGGCCACGCGGGCCTGGATGGGCGAGCACGGCGGTGCGTTCGTCAACACCGCGTCGGTCGGTGGCATGGCCTTCGAGGCGAACATCGGGTTGTACAACGCGTCGAAGGCCGCACTGATCCACCTCACCAAGCAACTGGCCCTGGAACTCTCGCCGAAGGTTCGCGTCAACGCTGTGGCACCAGGTGTGGTGCGCACGAAACCGGCCGAGGCTCCGTGGAAGGAGCACGAGCAGGCCGTGTCCGCCTCGACGGCGCTCGGGCGCATAGGAGATCGACGACATCGCCTCGGCAGTCGCGTTTCTCGTCTCGGACGCCGCGAGTTGGATCACCGGCGGGGTCCTTGACGCGCGAGCGCCGTCGGTCGATCGCGGGGTGGAGACGGACCTGCGACTCGTGCGCCCGTGGCGTTGTTGCCCGGGCGTAGCACCCCGGTGCCGGGTATCCAGGGAATGAGGTGTGGCCGGACTGTGGCCGGTCCTGTCGGCC
>NZ_JBHYKH010000838.1:0-2390 GCF_042741275.1 Streptomyces sp. NPDC058964 | reverse complement strand
GCACCGTCCAGGACCCAGACGTGCTGTTCGAGGCCGGGCACGGGCGGCCGGTCGTAGGCGATGCCGGCGCCTGCGGCGAGGCGGCCCTCGACCAGCTCGCCGCGCAGCCCGGCGTGCGGCGGGGACACGGAGCTGCTCCTCCTCTGCTCGCCGAGCGTCACCGGGGACTTCCCATCGTCAACGCCCTGAGCGGCGCCTGGGGTTGGACGTCCCATTCCCCGTCAGGCAAGTCCGTCTGGGCCCGTGTGGCACTGCCGCACGTGTGAGGACGTTGTCACCGGCTCGTCTTCTGGGAGGTCAGGCAGGCGCTGGCCGTCGGCGCCCGTTCAGACGGGTGCGGGAGTGCGGAAGCCGCCGGCCCGGGGCTTGCCGACCACTGCGCACGGCCCCGTTGAGACCCTCAGCGTAGGGCGGCGTCACGCGCGTTCGGTTCCAGCGCCGCCGCTTGTGGCAGCGGGCGGGCTAGCTGTCCTCCTCCGGAGTGCAGGCACACGGGCATGGGCGGCCTGCGTTACTGTCCTGACGGCGGCTGCGGGCGCGTTGAAGCGCTGCCGAGGCCGTCAGGAGCGCTGTTGAGACGCCGCACCAGGCGCTCGCCATAGTTCCGTTCTGCGAGAGGAGCTCCTGCGCTGTGAGGAGGGCACCGACTGCGCCTCCCAGAGCGGTGACGACGGTGCCGGCCATGAGGACGGCTGGCTTCTTGTGCCGGAGGGGAAGTTTCATGACGGCTCCTTGCCGAACTCGCTGCGCTGTGCAGCCGAGTCATCAGTCTGGGGAGCGTCCGTCTTTTCGTCAGGGGCCGTTGCCGTTCGCCGTCCCAGGGCGCCGCTGAGCGAGCACACTGGAGATGGAATCCGGCGTGGCCATCCATGGTGGCCCTTGACTCGAGCAAGGCATGGGCGCTAGGGCCTGTCTCTTTGGAGCTCTGACGTTGGAAGAGGGCCGATTACTCTGTCTTGATGGCCAAGAGGACTGAGTCGGAACTGGTGGTTGACCTGCGCGGTAAGCCGATCGATACACTCGATGACTTCTGGGACGCCGTGGCTGAGCCTTGCGGACTGCCGGAGTGGTTCGGTCGGAACACGGAAGCCTGGCGGGACACGATTCAGACGCGGGGTATCTCCGAGGTCATCGACAGCTACGACGTCCTGGTCGTGCACGTGGACAAGCGAGGGATCTTCGCTGCCCGGAACAGTGGGGCTCGAGCCCTCCGAAGCGGCCTTTTCGGGAAAGCAGTCGCGACTGGTCGTGCACGAGCGGCTCTGATCACTGCGTCGAGCGGGACCAGATCAGGATGGCCGCCAAGTGCAAAGCAGCCTCGTAGGCCAGGGCAAGCTTGTCCGTGCGCATCGCCAGACCACGCCATTGCTTCAAGCGGCTGATGCACCGTTCAACGGTGTTGCGCTGCTTGTACGCCTCCGCATCGAAACCTGGCGGTCTGCCTCCGGCTCGCCCTCTCCGTAGACGGTGTCCGACCTGGTCGGCAGGCTGCGGGATGACGGCGCGAATACCCCGCCGTCGCAGATGACTGCGGATCGCGCGGGAAGAATAAGCGCGGTCCGCGAGGACGGTCTCCGGTCGAGTCCGGGGCCTGCCGAGTCCGCGTCGCGGGACGCGGATCCTGGCCATGACGGCCTCGAATGCCGGAGCATCACCCGCCTGACCAGCAGTGACGTAGAGAGCCAACGGCCGCGCCCGGTTATCGCTGGCCAGATGTACTTTCGTACTCAGGCCGCCACGAGAACGTCCAAGTGCGTGGTCGTCGGGTTCTGACCGTCGCGCAGCCCCCTTTTCACAGCACCGGCCGCGTGCTGATGGGCCCGGCAGACGGTGGAGTCCACCGAGACCGTCCACTCCACGTCGTCATCAGCGTCGGCGCTGGCCAGGATGGCGGCCAGGATCCGTGCCCAGGTGCCGTCCATGGCCCACCTGATGAGACGTTTGTGGGCCGTCTGGAAGGACCCTAGCTCCTCCGGCAGGTCCCGCCAGGGCGAACAGGTGCGGTACTTCCACGCAATGGCCTCAAGAGTGCGACGGTGGTCGGCCCACCGTCGACCGCGGACCGGATCGGCCGGCATCAGCGGCTCGATCCGGACCCACATCGCATCAGTGATCACCAACCGGACGGACACGTCCGATCAACTGATCAGCCCACCAAAGAGACACGCTCTAGGCGCCCCGAGCGTAAAGGGTGGGGCATGGCGACGCAGTGGACGTGGCAGAGGTGGTCGTCCCGTTGGGCGGGGGCCCCTGACGAAGACCTGGCTTCTGTCTTTCGACGGGTCCGGGTCAGCCGCACGGCCAATACTCAGGCGGTGTGGGCGAGGGACGAACGGACGCGCGCGTTCTGCGACCTGGGCGCATACCTGCTGCACCAGCATCATCTGAAG
>NZ_JBHYKH010000837.1:0-2391 GCF_042741275.1 Streptomyces sp. NPDC058964 | reverse complement strand
TCCGGAGTCTCACCCATGTCCAAGGCCGAACACCAGGACGCCACCGTACTTTCCGACGAGGAGCTGCGCACCCTGGACGCCCATTGGCGGGCGGCCAACTATCTGGCGGTGGGCCAGATCTATCTGATGTCCAATCCGTTGCTGAGGGAGCCGCTCAGGCCGGAGCACATCAAGCCGCGGTTGCTCGGTCACTGGGGGACTTCGCCCGGGCTCAATCTCGTGTACACCCATCTCAACCGGGTGATCAGGGCGCGTGGGCTGGACGCGTTGTGCGTGTGGGGTCCGGGGCACGGTGGTCCGGCCGTGCTCGCCAACTCCTGGCTGGAGGGCAGTTACAGCGAGACGTATCCGGACGTGTCGCGTGACGGGGTGGGGATGGGGCGGTTGTTCCGGCAGTTCTCGTTTCCCGGTGGTGTGCCCAGTCATGTGGCCCCGGAGACGCCCGGTTCGATTCACGAGGGCGGGGAGCTGGGCTACTCGCTCGCGCACGCTTATGGTGCGGCTTTGGACAACCCCGGTCTGCTGGTGGCGTGTGTGATCGGGGACGGTGAGGCGGAGACCGGGCCGCTGGCCGCTTCCTGGCACTCGAACAAGTTCCTCGATCCGGTGCACGACGGGGCGGTCCTGCCGATCCTGCACCTGAACGGGTACAAGATCGCCAACCCGACGGTGCTCTCGCGTCTGCCCGAGGCCGAACTCGATGCGCTCCTGCGCGGATACGGGCACGAGCCGATCCATGTGAGCGGTGAGGACCCGGCCCTGGTCCACCGGGCCATGGCGCGTGCCTTCGACGATGCCCTGGAGCGCATCGCGGTGATGCAGCGCTCTGCGCGTGAGGACGGCGTCTGCGGGCGGGTGCACTGGCCGGTGATCGTCCTGCGCACGCCGAAGGGCTGGACCGGGCCGGCCGAGGTGGACGGTGAGCCGGTCGAGGGGACCTGGCGCGCGCATCAGGTGCCCCTTGCCGCTGTGCGTGAAAACCCGGACCATCTGGCGCAGTTGGAGGCCTGGCTGCGCTCGTACCGGCCTGAGGAACTCTTCGGTCCGGACGGCCGGCCCGTCGCCGAGGTCCTCGCCTGTGTTCCGGACGGCGCCCAGCGGCTCGGCGCCACCCCGTACGCCAATGGCGGCCTGCTCGTGCGTGACCTGCCGGTCGGGTCCCTCGACGGCTTCGCCGTGCCCGTCGAGAAGCCGGGGACCACCCTGCACGAGCCGACCCGGGTGCTGGGCGAATTCCTTGCCCAGCTGATGAAGGACACCTCCGGCCGCCGGGATTTCCGGATCGTGGGGCCTGATGAGACGGCCTCCAACCGGCTGCAGGCCGTTTTCGGGGCGAGCGGGAAGGCCTGGCAGGCCGAGCGCCTTCCGGTCGACGAGCACCTGGACCGTCACGGCCGGGTGATGGAGATCCTGTCCGAACATCTGTGCCAGGGCTGGCTGGAGGGCTACCTCCTCACCGGCCGGCACGGGCTGTTCTCCTGCTACGAGGCGTTCGTGCACATCGTCGACTCGATGGTCAACCAGCACATCAAGTGGCTGAAGACCTCGCGGCGCCTGCCCTGGCGCGCCCCGGTCGCCTCCCTCAACTACCTGCTGACCTCGCACGTCTGGCGCCAGGACCACAACGGCTTCTCCCACCAGGACCCCGGCTTCGTCGACCACGTCCTCAACAAGAGTCCCGAGGTCGTCCGCGTCTACCTCCCGCCGGACGCCAACACCCTGCTGTCCGTCGCGGACCACGCCCTGCGCAGCCGCGACTACGTCAACGTGATCGTGGCCGGCAAGCAGCCCTGCTTCGACTGGCTGTCCATGGACCAGGCCCGCGCCCACTGCGCACGGGGGGCGGGCATCTGGGAGTGGGCGGGCACCGAGAACGGCGGCGAGCCCGACGTGGTCCTGGCCTGCGCCGGGGACGTGCCCACCCAGGAGATCCTGGCCGCGGCCCAGCTGCTGCGCCGGCACCTGCCGCAGCTGGCCGTACGCGTGGTCAACGTGGTCGACATGACCTGCCTGCTGCCGCGCGAGGAGCACCCGCACGGGATGACCGACGCCGAGTACGACGGCCTGTTCACCAAGGACAAGCCGGTCATCTTCGCCTACCACGGCTACCCGTGGCTGATCCACCGGCTCGCCTACCGCCGCACCGGCCACAAGAACCTGCACGTGCGCGGGTACAAGGAGTCCGGCACCACGACCACGCCGTTCGACATGGTCGTCCGCAACGACCTCGACCGCTACCGCCTGGTCATGGACGTCATCGACCGCGTGCCCGGCCTCGCGGTGCGCGCCGCCCCCGTGCGCCAGCACATGGCCGACGCCCGCACCCGCCACCACGCCTGGATCCGCGAACACGGCGTCGACCTGCCCGAAGTCGCCGACTGGACCTGGAAC
>NZ_JBHYKH010000836.1:0-2396 GCF_042741275.1 Streptomyces sp. NPDC058964 | reverse complement strand
GGGGGGGGGGGGCCCCGGGGGGGGGCCGCCCCCCCCCCGCTTGTGGGCGGGCCTTTGTTGGCGGCCCCGGGGGGCGCCGCGGCCCCGCCGTCGATCGAGCGGACCAGCGACGCGGCGGCGCCGGTGACCATGCGGACCGGGTTGCGCTGCACGAACGCCTTCAGCGCCGACCGGCGGCCGTTGCTCAGGCCGCGTTCGGCGAGGGCCGCCTCCATGGAGCGCTGGGTGGACTCGCGGGTGACGCCGATGACGAGGGTGCGGGCGCCCATCGCCTCGGCGCACAGCAGCGCGCCGTCCAGGATCAGGTGCGGAGCACGGTTGATGAGCACCGTGTCCTTGCGGCAGGCCGGCTCGTCCTCGCTTCCGTTGACGACGACGACCGGCCGTACGCCGCGCTTGATCGCCGCTTCGGCGACCGAGCGCAGCTTCTTGTGGAAGGGGAAGCCCGCGCCGCCGCGGCCCTTCAGGTTGATGCGTTCCGAGAGCTGCGCGAGCTGCTCGCCGCCCAGGGGTTCGAGCGGCCCGTGCACCTTCAGGTGCATGGGCAGATCGAGTCTTTCGACAAGGTCGAAGCCCGACGTGAGCTGAGGAAGACCGACCACGCGGACTTCTGGGACGTCGGGCAGGGCCTCGTTCACCTATAGCCTCCGGAAGGCGTGTTCCAAGGTTCGCCCGAACCCGGCGCGTCGAAGGACGAGCCGGGGGATGGTTCATTGGCGGGACCGCTGTTGTACGTGTCGTTCGAGTTGTACGTGCCGTAGAAGGTGTTCGTCTCACCGGTGTCGTACACGTCACTTCCGCCGTACCCGCCGCCGCCCGAATTGCCGTAGACCGGGATGGTGTATCCGGTGTCCTGGAGCGGGTCGTAGGCCGACGGCGGCGCCTCGCCGACCGGCGGCGGGGACGGGATCGGCCAGCTGCCCGAGGTGCTGGAGGGGCCGTCCATGCGCGGCATCGCCGCCGTGGCCTGCGCGTCCAGTGGCAGGTCCATACGGGCGGTCTGGCCGGTGGAGTACTGCTGCTGGGGCTGCGCGGGGGTCTGTACGGCCCGGTAGGCGGCCGCGAAGCCGGAGGCGGGCTCCGGGGCCGGCTGGGATGCGGCAGCGTCGTACAGGGATCCGGCGGACGCCGGCGCGCGCCGCATGGAGGCGGTGTCGGTGAACGACGCCTGCTTCTCGTAGCCCGGAAGGCTGGACGCGGCTTCGGCCATGCGGCCCCGGCTCGCGTCCAGGTCGTCGAGGGCCGACCGCTGTTCGTTGCCGATGATCGCCACGATCCGGTCGGCGACCTTGCGCTTGACGGAGCGCGGCGCGGCACGCAGCGCGAGAGCCGCCATGACCCCGAGCAGGCACAGTTCGTACGACACCATGAAGAACGGCTTCGCGGCGCGCCCCGCGAACAGGCCGTGGATCAGCGCCGCACACAGGGCCGGGTAGGCCAGCATGTGCATCGCCCGCCAGCGCGCGGCCACCGGGGCCGGGGACGCGAACTGGTTGCGCAGCGCGCCCGTGATCCCCACGAAGATCATGAGCAGGCCGGCCGTGGAGCCGAGGCCGATGAGCCCCGCGCTGCCCGTGACGCCGAGGCTGAAGGGGATCAGTGCGGCGATCAGGACGGTGTGGTCCAGCGCCAGCTTGATGGTGATGTGCACCAGCAGGAACGCGATCGAGGCGACGGCGGTCACTCGGTGGATGCCTTGGGCGACGATCCGCTGGCGCGTGTCGAGGATGAGCCGGTCCTGGGCGACCAGGCCCCAGATCACCGAGCAGGTGAGGCTGACGAGCGACAGGACGCCGGCACCGAAGTTCAGGAAGTCCTGGAGCCAGGTGCCTCCGTTCACCACCACCACGGGTATGAGCAGCAGGACGACAGCCGACGCCACCCCGTAGGCCGACCGGCCCGGCTTGGGGAGGGAGCTGTTACTACGACGAGGGTTCATGGGGGCAACTCCGAGCAGTTCGGGAAAGCGGTCCCGCTGCCGAACTCTAAGCGGCGTCATACCGATCAGTACGAGGTTTGAGTTATTGCGTTGTTATCAAAGGACAATGCGGCTGTTGCGATGTCCCTTAGCGGGTGTTACGCGAAGTAATCATTGAGAGCGCTCCTGTGTTGGTTGTTGTCGACCAGGCATACGGAAGCGCGTCGCGTCCTGCTCAACGCCTGCGGTACCCTGACGCCATGCGTGCCGTACGCCTTCTGCTTAGCGGGCCGCGCTGATCAGTCCCGACCCCGGTCCCGTTCCGGCGGTCGGAATCGGCGCGGCGTCCCCTCCTGTGCGAGGGGATTTTTCATTTCCCGGCAATCGCAGCCGCTGGTCTTGAAGGTCGCAGCCGCAGGCAGAGACGACCGATGGAGCTTTGAGGATCATGAGCGAGACGAACCCCGCTGCCCCCGCT
>NZ_JBHYKH010000835.1:0-2399 GCF_042741275.1 Streptomyces sp. NPDC058964 | reverse complement strand
ATCGCGCCCCATTGTCGCGTGCAGTTTTTCTACTTCGGCCTGGCCGTCCTGCTACGACGGCACGACTACACGCCCGAGGTCATCAACGCGGGTCCCGCCGCGCACTACCCCTCCGAGTACAAGGAGTTCGACGGAATCATGGTTCCAACCCGGCGCCGCGTCTTCCGGGTTGGCGAGAACGGGAACGTATTCCGGGACACCGAACTCGTCGCCATCGACATCGAGAGCGTCCAGTTCAACTGAGCCGGTCATGACACATCTCGATCCGTTCGGCTGCCCGGGGCCGGCAGCGCACAGGCCTCGCGCCAGCCCCCGGAGACCAACGATCCGGAGGCGCAGGAACATACCGGGCCGCGGTTGCAGCCGCTGAGCCGGCCCGAACCCGTGACCGCCCCCGAACACAGCGGGAAAAGATGAGCCGCAACACGAACAGAGGAGACAACACCATGCGAATCGCCGTTGCCGGAGCGACCGGGAACATTGGGTCCCGCACTGTCGCCGTCCTGGAACAAGCCGGGCACGAAGTCGTGCGCATCAGCCGCTCGCTCGGCGTAGACCTGATCACTGGAAACGGCCTCGACGCCGCCCTGACAGGCGTCGACGCCGTCGTGGACGCAACAAACTACGAGGCAGCCACCCGGGACGACGCAGTGGCATACTTCGGCGCCAGCACCCGAAACCTGCTGGCCGCCGAGCAACGGGCCGGGGTCCGTCACCACGTGCTGCTTTCCATCGTCGGTATCAATCGCATCGAAGGCGGTAACGCCCACTACGCCGGCAAGCGTGAGCAGGAGCGCCTCGTAGCCGAGGGGCCCGTGCCGTGGACGATCGTTCCTTTCACGCAATTCCACGACTTCGCCGCGACGGTGACGGATTGGACCGAGCAGGACGGCGTCGCCAAGATTCCACCTCTGCTGGTCCAGCCGATCGCACCCGACGAGGTGGCCGACATCCTCGCCGAAATCACGACGAGCATGCCGCAAGGACGCTACCGCGACGTCGCCGGTCCGGAGCCGCAGGACCTGGTGGACATGGCCCGGCGCACCAACGACGCGCGCGGACGTGCGGTCAAGCTGGTGCCGACGTGGTCATCCCTACTGGGCCCGGAGATGGCCGGTGACGTACTCCTGCCCGGTGATGGCGCCCGCATCGCGGCAACCACTTTCGACGAGTGGCTTGCACACGCCCAATAGCATCGCCTTGCGTGTCTGACCGCCCGGTGTGAAGGAGTACGCATCGCTGTTCACGCGAATACCAACTCCTCGAACCTGGGGGGCAGATCACGGACCCGCGTGAGGCCATCCTGAGCAGCGCACGCTTGCTCTTCCCGGCCCGCGGGTACGCCCGGGCCACCACCCGGGGGGACCTTCGAACGAGGGTGGCTGGCCAGCAGTTCCTCGATCCGTGTGGCGAGCACATTGCGCAGGTCGAGGGGCGGTGGCCAGGGAACTGGGCAGGCTCGGGACAATGAGCGCGGCCGCGTCTGTGCCGGGGACGCCCACAGTCTGCTCGTCAAGCGCAGTGAAGATCTCCTTGACCAGGCGCTCGGCTTCTGCGCCGCCTTCGTCCGCGACGGGCCGACCGGTCGTCGACGTCCGGCCTTGCGGCTTTGGGCCGGGGAACCGAAGCGCTCCGACAGCGTAGGGCGGCGGGCTGCTGGAGGCGTGGGCCCAGAGCGCGTTCGATGTGTGGGTGTTGGGTGAGCAGGCCGCAAAGGCGGTCACTGATGCGGGTGGCCTCGCCAACCAGGTCGTCGTCGAATCTGACGAGCATCTCCAGTTCGGCGACGGTCTCGTCTTGGGTTCGCTGTCGGGCAGCCACCTGTGGAAGGCCTTCTTCCAGCAGGGTGACGGCCGTGGCCTGGTGTTCGCCCTTGCCGACGTCCAGGCCGGGGAAGACTCGGATGTCGCTGACGTCGATCACGTGCGTCCTTCCGGTCGTCCCCGCCCGGCCGTCCGACGGCACCGATCGCCACCTCCACGATACGAAGAGCCTTCCGGCCTGCCGACAAGCCGGCGGTCATGCTCCTGATTTGGTTAATCGGACCCAGGCGCGCGGTCTGCAGCCGTAGCGCCCAGGGTGCCGGACAGTACGGGCCGCGTTGCCCCATGCCGCCCCGGGCCGGCTCATGATCAGCATGCCGCCGCCGTCCGGCGCCCGTACGGTGTGGCTCGAGGCCGGACTCTGGTTGCCACCTCGAACCTCCGGACCTTGTTCGGGCGCCCAAGGGCCCCGATGAGGCCCGGGGCGAGCGGGGTTCCAAGCCCCACCCGGAGTTCCTGATGCAGAAGCACATGCCGCGTGTGACTGGTGCGTTGAGCGGCCGGCATATCCCGCTCCGGTCGGTTGATGTGCAGGCGCGCCGTGGTCGTGCCGACCCGTGTGGCACGGTCCTCTGG
>NZ_JBHYKH010000834.1:0-2399 GCF_042741275.1 Streptomyces sp. NPDC058964 | reverse complement strand
TGTTTTCGTCTGGTGGGTGGGGGGGGGTTTCAGCCCCTGGTTGTGGGGGTTGTGGCGGGCGCCCCTGGCGGGGTTCATCTAGCACTGGTGGCGGGCGGGGGCGGCGGCGGGCGGCCCCCCCCCACCTCGTGCGGGCGCGGCTCCCGGCTGTGGGCGGTTGCACGAGTCGCGAGTACTCGCGCAACCGGTGTTGTCGGCTCTGGGCCGCCGGCTCAGTGGCCGGTCTCGCCGCCGTTGTCGCGGCGGTCGAGGGCACGCTGGTGGGCGGCTGCGGCGTTCTTGCGGTCGGACTCGCTCGTGCGGGACACGTGGCGGACTCGGCGGCGGACGGTCGTCTCGGCCATGGGAAATCGACTCCTTCGGCAAGCCGGAGTTCGGCAAGGGGGTTACGAGACGCCGGAAGGGGCGGGGAGCGGTGCCGCAGGGGTTGCCTGCACGGGGCCCGGCTCACGACCGCCATTCGCTTGATCGAGCGAGACGTTCGGCTTCTACAAAACTAAAGGAGGGACGCGCTTCTGTCTCCACAATTAGTCGGACTTCCTACTATCTGAGACGGCGGATCGGGCCACACGGCTCTGACCTGCACTTTTGCCCCGCGTCAAAGAACGTCGCCGTTACGCCAGTCGAAGAGCAGCTCTTCGGCGGGGTCGAGCGGGCCGGCCAGCGCCGGCCGCACATAGGTGCTGCCCTCCTCCTCCGGCAGACGGACGATCCCGTCCGGGGAGAGCGCGTGGACGCGACCGGTCCACGGCTGCCAGCCGCGGGCGGCGTAGAGCCTCGCACCGTCGTCGCTCGCGGAGAGCGCGCCGAGGTCGTAGGCCCGGTCGACGAACCGCTCCAGCGCCTCCATCACCCGCCCGCCGAGCCCGTTGCGGCGCACGTCGGGCCGTACGCCGAGGGCCTCGACATGGCCGATCCGCAGCCAGCGTCCACGATGGCGGGCGCGGCGCATCACGACCGCCCCGTGAGCGGCGAGTCCGGCGCCGTCGTGCACCAGGGCGTGGACGCCTCCGAGGCCGTGCTCGAAGTCCTCGTCGCCGAAGTCGCCGTCGAAGGCGCGGTCGAGGAGGGCGCGGACGGCGCGGAGTTCATCGGGGGCGAGGTCGGCGGTGTGGGCGGTGCGCAGACGGACGGTCATGCACCGAGTATCCACCTCAACCTAACCTCCTAAATTCACTTGACCGGTTAGAGATGATCGTGGTGGACTGAACCCATGACCACACACAAGGTCCACCACCGCAGCACGACCGTCCGCGGCCTCGACGTGTACTACCGCGAGGCAGGCCCGGCCGACGCCCCGGTCCTGCTGCTCCTGCACGGGTTCCCCAGCAGCTCGCACATGTTCCGCGACCTGATCCCCCTGCTCACCGACCGCTACCGTGTGATCGCCCCCGACCACATCGGCTTCGGCCGCTCCTCGGCCCCGGCGGCCGCCGAGTTCTCGTACACCTTCGACGAACTGGCCTCGATAGCCGGGGAGTTCACCGAGCAGCTCGGGCTGAAGGAGTACGCCCTCTACATCCAGGACTACGGCGCCCCGATCGGACTGCGTCTGGCGCTGGCCCACCCGGACCGGGTCACCGCGATCGTCACGCAGAACGGCAACGCGTACGAGGAGGGGCTCGGCGCGGAGGCCTGGGCGCCGGTGCTCGCGCTGATCGCGGAGCGGACGCCGGAGACCGAGGCACCGGTGCGGGAGATCAGCGGCCCGGACGGGATCAAGTGGCAGTACCTGCACGGGGTTCCGGACCCGTCACTGGTCAGCCCGGACGCGTACGAGCGCGACGCCGCGGACATGGCCCGGCCCGGCCGGCCGGAGATCCAGCTCGACCTGATCTCCGACTACGGCTCCAACTTCGCCCTGTACCCGGCCTTCCACGAGTACTTCCGCGCCAGTCGGGTCCCGCTGCTCGCCGTCTGGGGCGCGCACGACCAGATCTTCGTCCCGGCCGGCGCACTCGCCTTCCAGCGGGACCTGCCCGAGGCGGAGGTCCACCTTCTTCCCGCCGGGCACTTCGCCCTGGAGACGCACGCGGACCAGATCGCGGAACTCATCCGGGACTTCCTCGGCCGGCGTCTGCCCACTGCCTGAGCGCCTCCCGGAAGCCGTCCGGTTCCTCGACCCACGGCAGGTGCCCGGCACTCGGCAGCACCATCCGGCGCACCCTGGGCAGGGCACGCTCCAAGGAGTCCACGGCCGTGCGGGGGCGGATGTCCCGGGCGCCGTCGACAATCAGCACAGGCACCATGTCCCACAGGCCGTGGCCGCCGTGGCACAGCACCAGCGGGGCCTCTCCCCCGCCCGCACGGACCGCCCACAGCCGTACGCCGTCGTCGGTCTCCGCGGTCTCGCTCTGCGTCGAGGTCATGGGGAGAGTCCGCCCGGACATGGAGTCGGG
>NZ_JBHYKH010000833.1:0-2408 GCF_042741275.1 Streptomyces sp. NPDC058964 | reverse complement strand
GGGTCGCGGCCGGGGGGCGGCGCTGGGTGGGGCCTCTCATCACCCCCCCCCCCGGGGGGGGGGCCCCCTCCACACGCGCCCCCCCCCCCGGTGCTGTTCAGGTCACTTCCAGCCGGCGTCGGGGAAGTGCGGTGCAGTGAACTTCTTGATCGTGTCGTAGTGGTCGGTCGTCCACCCCATGACCGTCCTGCCGTCGGGCAGGAACTTCAGCAGGATACGTGCCTTGGTCGGGTCCTTCGCACCAGGAACCTCGAATTCCAGAGAACCTGCCCATGGCTTTTCCCAGGGCCTTTTGTCGTTGTCGCCCTTGAAGACCTTCTGCACGCCGTTGTCGTCGAGCCGCGGCTTGCCCTGGCCCATCTTGATGTCGTCGTAGGACTTGAGGAAAGGCTTCCCCATGCCCTGGGGCAGGTCGTCCGACAGGCGGCCGCTGCCGCCCGAGGTGGCTCGTTCGGCGCGGGCCTCGCGCAGGGCGTTCTCGATACCGTCGCTGAAGCGCCTCGTGCCGTCGGTGATCCCATAGATGCCTGCCCCGGCCAGGGCCGTACCGCTGGCCACGGCGCCACCGGCGGCCAGACAGCCCAGTCCCCCGGTCTCGGGGCACAGGAGCAGCCCCCCGCCGCCGCCTACGATGCCGTCGAGCAACCCCACGTCCGTGAGCCAGCCGCCGCCGATGCTCTCGGCGAGACCGGACAGGATCTGCGGGCTGTTGTCCCAGAAGGCGTCGGCGTAGGTGCCGACCGTGTCGAGACCGCTCTGCAGCCAGTCGGGCACCCAGCTGTCGTCGTCGTCCTTGGTGTTCTGCTCCTGCCAGGCCTCATAGGCCTTCCAGCGGTCGGCCATCTCCTTCTGCTGCTTGGCGATGGTGACCTGGTAGGCGACGGTCTCGGCCTGGGCCGCCGCGGTGGCGTCCTTGCCGGCCGCGGTAGCCGAGGCACGGGCCTGCTTGGCGGAGGTCCACGCACCGGCGGCGGATGTCGCCGCCCAACTCGCCGAGTCGTGGGCAGCGGTGGCGGAGTTGAGGGCGTCGGCGGCGGCCTGCTGGGCCTGCGCGTCCGCCTGGCGGGCGGACTTCGCGGACTGCGCGGCACGGGCGGCGGAGGCGTCGGCGTCCTTGGCGTAACCGGCGGCCTGCGTGGCGTAGTTCTTTGCGTCGGCGGCGTGCCGCTTGGCCTGCTGCGCGTAACCGGCCGCGTCATTGGCCGCCTTGGCCGCGACGGCCGCGGCCTTGGCCGCCTCGGCCGCGTCCTGCTGGGCGGTTGAGGCGACACTCGCGGCCTGGGCGATCAGCTGCTGCACCTGGGAGACGTGCGTGGCGTCGAGCAGGTCCTTGCGCTGGGCACGGTACTGACCGACCTGGATGAACCTGTGCAGCAGGTCCGCCGGGCCTTCGAGGGCGATACGGGCGGCGGACTTCAGCTCCGCCCCACCGCTGTCGGCCAGCTGCGCCGCACGGACGCGCTCGTCCTGGACCCGGGCCTGGTACTGCCCGGCGGTGATGAACCGGCTCATCGTCTCGGGTGAGTCGGAGTCGAGCGCCTTCCTGCCCTCCTGCTGCGTCACGGGGCCGCCCCCGCTGATGATCTGGGCGACGGAGACCCGTACCTGCTGGGCCACGGCCTGGTACTGGCCAGTGGAGAGGAAGGCGCTGATCGCCGCGGCGTCACCCGCCAGGGCGTCGCCCGCCGCCTTGCGGACCTGCGCCGAACCGGCGGTCAGGGCGAGTCGTTCGACCTGGGCGCGGTCGTCCTGCTGGGCGGAGAGCTTCCAGGTGGTGCGGATGTAGGTGAGCGTGTCGTCGTCGGACCCGGCCAGCGCTTCCTCGGCGGCGGCACGGCTCCAGGGCCTGCCGGTCTTCAGGATGCCCAGCGCGACCTTGCGGACCTGGGGGGCGAGGGTCCCCGCGTCTGCGTCCGCCGTGGCCTGCTCGCTGAGGTGCTGGGCCTGCGCGCCGAGGTCCTTGGCCTGCTGAACGGCGGTTGCCTGGGCGGCGTCGTGCTGCTCCTCCTGCCCCTTGAGATCCTGGGCATGGGCGATGCCGGTGTTGGTGCGTGCCGTCAACTCCTCGGCGTCGACGCGGCGGGCCAGTTCGAAGACCTTCTTGGCCTTGTTCACCGCCGTGGTCGCGGCGTCGGCGTCCACCTGCGCAGCCTGGGCATGGACCTTGGACTGGGCGGCGGCCTTCCCCGCCTCTCCCGCGTGGTCGGCCGCCTCGTCGGCCGCCTTGGCGGCTTTCTCGGCATGGTCCGCCGCGGCCTCGGCCGCGTCGTGGGCGTCGTTCGCCGCGGACGCGGCCTCGCGCGCCAGTGAGTCGGCGGCGTTCGCGGCGCGGGTCGCCTCACGGGCGTGACGATGGGCGGCGGCTGCCGCGGCTGCCGCCGTGTCCGAGTGGGCGTGGGCCTGATCGG
>NZ_JBHYKH010000832.1:0-2411 GCF_042741275.1 Streptomyces sp. NPDC058964 | reverse complement strand
AAGCAGCCCGTCCGGCGTTTCGGGACGAGGCCGTCCAGGCCGAAAGCGGGGGCCCGGGGGCGGCGGCCCCCAGCAGGGCCAGCACCAACGCCGACCAACAAATCAACGGGCGTACCCTGGGGCACGCCGAAGAATCAATCGCTAGGGAGCCGGTCGTGTCCGCAGTCGCACCCGACGGACGCAAGATGCTGCGCCTGGAGGTCCGCAACAGCCAGACCCCCATCGAGCGCAAGCCCGAGTGGATCAAGACCCGGGCGAAAATGGGTCCCGAGTACACGAAGATGCAGAACCTCGTGAAGAGCGAGGGCCTGCACACGGTGTGCCAGGAAGCCGGCTGCCCGAACATCTACGAGTGCTGGGAGGACCGCGAGGCGACCTTCCTCATCGGCGGCGACCAGTGCACCCGGCGGTGCGACTTCTGCCAGATCGACACCGGCAAGCCCGAGGCCCTCGACCGCGACGAGCCCCGCCGTGTCGGCGAGTCCGTGGTCACCATGGACCTGAACTACGCCACGATCACCGGCGTCGCCCGCGACGACCTGGAGGACGGCGGCGCCTGGCTGTACGCCGAGACCGTGCGCCAGATCCACCGGCAGACGGCCGAGCGCGAGGCCGGCCGCACCAAGGTCGAGCTCCTGGCCCCCGACTTCAACGCGGTCCCCGAGCTGCTGGAGGAGGTCTTCGCCTCCCGGCCCGAAGTCTTCGCGCACAACGTCGAGACGGTGCCCCGGATCTTCAAGCGGATCCGCCCCGGCTTCCGCTACGAGCGCTCGCTCCAGGTCATCACGGCCGCGCGCGACTACGGCCTGGTCACCAAGTCGAACCTGATCCTCGGCATGGGCGAGACCCGCGAGGAGGTCAGCGAGGCACTGCGGCAGCTGCACGACGCCGGCTGCGAGCTGATCACCATCACGCAGTACCTGCGCCCGTCCGTGCGCCACCACCCCGTGGAGCGCTGGGTGAAGCCACAGGAGTTCGTGGAGCTGAAGGAGGAGGCCGAGCGGATCGGCTTCTCCGGTGTGATGTCCGGCCCGCTGGTCCGGTCCTCGTACCGCGCCGGCCGCCTCTACCAGATGGCCATCGAGAAGCGTGGCTCCTTCATCGCCACCCAGGCCGTCTGAGACCACCGCCTGACGCATCGTCAGCCTTGCGCCGAACGTGTGCGGTGCAAGCGTGTGAATTCGCGCACTAGATGCTACCGGTCAGTAATGACCGAGAAGACGCGGCCCTGACAGTCCTCGCAGATGGGACGCCCGTCAGGGCCGCGCATGCATTCCACCCCCGCCCCATCAAGGCTTCATTGGCGTTTGACCGGTCAGTCACACCCTGGTAACACCAATCAGTGACCCTGGTATCACAGTTCGTACACCCGTACCCGAAGCCGCCGAGGGAGACCTCCACCATGCAGGCCGCGCCCGTTCGCGCCAACGCCATCCCGTCCTTCACCGACGCACTCCGCGCCGTCGAGTCCCTGCTCATGAGCGGCGGCCAGCGCACCGCCCGCCGCAACGCCTGGACCTCCGTCCTGGAGGACCGCCGTCGCGCCAAGGACAGGTTCGAGGCGCAGCGTGTCCTGGAGCAGGCGGCCACCCGCTCCTGACTCCCTCCTCTGCGGGCACTGCCGTCGTGGGCACTCCCGGGGCCACGTAGACTTCGTGGCATGGCGAGGAAGGAAACCGCAGCGGATGCTGCGAACCCCGGGCGACTGAAGCAGATCGCCCTTACGTACAAGATGACCCGCAAGGCCGACAAAGCGATCGGTCTTGTACTCGCGGCTGTCGGCATCGGCACCTTCGGTGTCTTCCTCGCGATCGGCTTCTTGATCGGCCACCCCATCTACCTGGGCATCCTGGGCCTGCTGCTCGCGTTCCTCGCGGCGGCGATCGTGTTCGGGCGCCGGGCCGAGCGGGCCGCCTTCGGTCAGATGGAGGGCCAGCCGGGTGCCGCCGCGGCCGTGCTCGACAACATCGGCCGGGGCTGGACGACGACCCCCGCGGTGGCGATGAACCGCAGCCAGGACGTGGTGCACCGCGCGGTCGGCAAGGCCGGCATCGTGCTCGTGGCCGAGGGCAACCCGAACCGGGTGAAGAGCCTGCTCGCCGCCGAGAAGAAGAAGATGAACCGCATCGTCGCGGACGTGCCGGTGCACGATGTGATCGTCGGCACGGGCGAGGGCCAGGTCGAGCTGAAGAAGCTGCGCACGACCATGCTGAAGTTCCCGCGCGTGCTCACCGGCCCGCAGGTCACCACCACCAACGACCGGCTGCGCGCCATGGGCGACCTGATGAGCAACATGCCGCTGCCGAAGGGTCCGATGCCGAAGGGCATGCGGATGCCCAGGGGCGGCCCGAAGACCCGCTGACTCCCCTCGTACGACGACGGAGGGGGCACCCGGATCACTCCGGGTGCCC
>NZ_JBHYKH010000831.1:0-2417 GCF_042741275.1 Streptomyces sp. NPDC058964 | reverse complement strand
CACCCGGGTACGCGCCGTCACCCCCCCGCGCCAATGGGGGCGCCCCCCCCGCGGGGCCACCCCCCGGGGGCCGGCGCATTGTCCGACTCGGCCCCGAACACCACCAGTCGGTCTCGTTTGTCGACGCGAACGAGCTGCACGGCACGATGCTTGCCGCCCACGCACACGCTGAGGGCACTCCACGCCGCCGTCGTCCGCGGAACGGATGTCAGCCAGCGGGAAGGACAATCGGCGTAACAGATCCGCCGCCGCGCACGGGCAGCATCAGCGGTGCTGCCCCGACGCCCATTTCAGCTGCCGAGGAATCGTCATGGGCTCCAGCTGACACGCTCGAAGACCGGTGCTGTCCTGTCCCGCCGATCAGGTCGTCGGCAGCTGGTCGTACATCCGGAAGGTGTAGGTGGCGTCGTAGGTCATCAGATTTCCGCTCGACGCGGGCAGTCCGAGCCGCCGGTTGAGTGGCCCTGTCAGCGGCCCGCAGTCTTCAGCGGCGGGGGCGGCGAAGGCGTCATCGTAGGCCGAGAACTTGATCAGCGGCGGATCCTGTGAGACCCACTGCGAGGGGCCCGACCGCTTCAGCTGGAAGTCGATCGGCGCGCTCGCCCCGATGGTGCATCCCTGTGGCAGCAGCGGGCTCAGCAGCCGGAAGCGCAGGCTGAATTGCCCGGTATAGAAGTCGGATCGGCCGCCGTACTCCGGCTTGATCGCCAATCGAAGCTGCCGCGAGTGCTCGCCTGCCGCACTGCCGTTCAGCCCGCCCGGAACGGCGGTCGGTGCAGTGTGCATCGCACCCCACACCTGCCCATTGGTACCGTCCGGCATCGGTCCCTCGGCGTGCGTCATGGTGATCGGAGCGAGAGTCGCGGTGACCCCGCCCATCGTCAACTGCGGTGCAGCAGTGTGAACTTCACACCTCCAGTGGGCCGGATCGACCCCGGCAGGAAGGGCAGGGCAGTCACTGAAATCGGCCGCGGACCGGGCGGTGGCGGCGCCCGGCTCGGCGTACGCGGAACCCGGCGCGCACATCCCCGCAAGACCTGCCAGGGCAGCGGCGCCGGCGAGGGTGACCGCGGCGCGGCGGGCGAGAGACGGGCGGGGGCCATCGGCAGTGGTGTTCAACATGACCAACAGCCTGCTGAGCATGACTGGCCGACCGCTATCAGTGACCACCCCGCCTCGACCCTGAGCCGACCCTGATGACTTGTCAGGGATCACCTTGACGGACCGTCGGAGTGAGGAGTGCCGCACTCGGACGGCGTATGGTGATCCTGCGACGGGTACCGCGCCGCGCCATGACGGGCGCCGTTCTGTGATGTCCTTTGGGCGGATACGCTCCGCCATTTGCGTGCGCGCCCGGCGTCGTGGTGCTGCAGTCCCGGGTCATGACGCGGCTGCCGACCGTGGCCCCGGGCCGTGTCGCGGCAGGGAAACCCGCCCGGCGGCAGACCCGCGGGGCGGACGTGCGCCGGGGGTGGGATCCGACGGTCGGCCGGTTCCGCGGTGCTCTGGGCAGGGACCCCGTACGCCGGCCGGGGCGGGCCCGACCGCCGCCCGCGGCCGGCCTGCGCGCGGCGGTCAGATGCCGGACGGCGCGCTGACGGGCCGTGACAGCGCGGCTTTGATGCGCCGGGTCTCCTCGTCGGCGAGGACTTCGAACCGGTCGCCGGTCAGGGCGTCCATGGTCAGCTCGGCGACGGTGGCGGGGCTGACCTTCGGTGCGTCGGTCCACGCGCTGAGGTCCGTGTCGACGAATCCGGCATGCACTCCGACCACCAGGGTTCCCTGGGCGTGCAGGGCCTGCCGCAGGGAGTCCGTCAGTGACCACTGCGCGGCCTTGGAGGCCGCGTATCCGGGGAACTGCGGCTGGCCGGCCCAGGACGCGAGCGAGAGCATGTTGACCAGTGCTCCACCGCCGTTGCGAGCCAGTACCGGGGCGAATGCGCGGGCCACCGCCCAGGTGCCGAAGTAGTTGACCTCCATCGCCTGATGCGCACCGTCGAACGTGCCCTCCAGGAGCCGGGTGCCCTGGCCACCGATTCCCGCGTTGTTGATCACGATGGATACGTCGTTCGCGATTTCGGCAGCCGCGGCGACGTCCTCGTGGTCGGTGACGTCCAGACGCACCGGGACCAGGTCGGTATCCGCCACGCCGGCCGGGTCGCGGACGCCGGCGTAGACCTTCGCCGCGCCGTGGTTGATCAGTGAGCGGGCGAATGCGCGGCCGATGCCGCGGTTGGCGCCCGTCACCAGGGCGACTGATCCTTTGATTTCCATCCGGGTTCCTTTGCAACAGGCACGCCTCGTCCAGGCGGGCTCTTGGGCAGGTGGTCGTGTGGCTGGGGGGCGCGTGCGGGCGGCGCGCGGGGGGGGGGGGGGCCCGCGGGGGGGGGGGCGCCGGGGGGGGGCGCCGCCCACCC
>NZ_JBHYKH010000830.1:0-2420 GCF_042741275.1 Streptomyces sp. NPDC058964 | reverse complement strand
GGCCAGGAGACGGGCCGGACTGTCCAACGGGCTCAGCCACAGAACCGGCAGCAGGCCGGTCGGACCGAAGAACTCTCCGTAAGCGGCGCCCGCGAGCATGGCGGCCACTCCGGCGCCCGCCAGGAACGGCCAGAGGCGGCTCAGCCGGGCGAGCCGACGGGGCCGCCCGAGGCGCAGCGCGAGCGCGCCGGACAGCAGCAGGGCCCCGTGCCCCACGTCACCGAACATGATCCCGAACATCGCCACGTAGGCGAGGCCCGCCGGCCACGACGGGTCGAGGTCCGCGTAGGCCGGTGTCCCGTAGGTCGTCACCAGCGGCGTGAAGGAAACGGACCTGCCCGGTCGCAGGAGCGTCGGCGGATCGGTGCCACGAGGGGACGGCAGTTCCACCAGTGCGCCGCCCGCGGCTGCCAGCCGGCCCGCTACGCGGGGCACCTCGGCGGCCGGGCACCATCCGGCCAGCGCGGCCACCTCCCCGCGTCGTACCGCCCCTTCCGCGCGCTCCTCCAACTGGGCTTCGCCCGCCAGCAACGCGACGCTGCGGCGTGCTTCGAGGAGGTCGAGGTCGGGCGGGTCGGCGGCCAGGGCGGCCGATGTGCCGCTTTCGGGCCCGCCCGGCGCGGCATGCCCCCGCAGCCGCTGCAGCCGTACCGCCGCCGCTCCCGGAGCCGCCTCCTCGGCGCGGTCGAGCTCCACGCATCCCGCTTCGGCGATCCGCAGCAGTGCGTCCCGCAGAGCCACCTGCGGCACGATCACCGCCACACGGCGCATCCGGACCGGCGTCATCACGTCAGGCAAGGGCATCGAACACCTCCACGGGCCGCCCGCCCCGTGCCGCCGACTCCAGCGCCGCCCTCACTCGCCAGGCGTCCACGGACAGCACCGCGACCGCGCCCACGACCACGCGCGGGCCGTACCGGCCATCGCGCAGCATCAGCGCGCCGTCGTGTTGCACTCTCTCCCACCAGCCGGCCTCGGCCCGCCACAGCCCGCCTGGCTCCGCCACCTCCGCCACGACCCAACGGGCCGTCGAGGTGAGGCCCGCGCGGAACTCCTGGTACGAGGCGGCGGACGTCGCCCGGGCCCCGAGCAGCCGGGTTGCGTCATGCTGCACGGGTATCGGCAGAGGGCGCCGGTACACGAACAGTTCTCGGGCGACGAGCAGTGCGGCGCGCCCTTCGGCCCAGTGGCGTGCGGGCGGCACGGTGCCGGCGGTGCGCCGAGCGGCGGCCATCCGCATGCCGGTGATCAGTGCCCAGGGCGTGTCGCCGCCAGGATCGCCCCAGGGCGAGGCAGCGAGCGCAGCCCGCAGTTCCGCGAGTGTTCCGGCACGCTCCAGGCTCCGCCACGCTGTCTCGAGCGCTCCGAGCCGGTAGGGCGCCGGAGCATCCGGACGGTGGGCGTCCAGTGCGAGCAATCGCGAGGTCACATTGGCGATCTCGAACCCCGCGGCCAGCGGAACGAGCAGGCGGGAACCGCTCCGGGGCAGCCAGCCGGCCAGCACTCGCAGGTGCCACAGCAGCGTGGCGGTCACCGCCCGCTGTGCCTCGGGCAGACCGGCCGCCGTCCGCACATACCGCGAGTACGGGGTAGCCGCCAGGAGCTGAAAGGCGTCATCGAGCGTGGCGCAGGCCGCCACCTCCCGCGCCCCGTCGGCACCTGGGTACCGGTGGACGAGGGCCTTGGCCCGCACGGCCCCGGCCACCCAGGCGGCACTCATGGCACATCGCCCGCCCGGCCCGCCAGGCGCAGCGCGTCGGCCACCGCACGATCCACCAGACCAGGCATACGCTCCCCGGCGCGCCGCCGGACTGCCGAGGCGGCGCTCTCCCCGGCGGCGCGCAGGGCGTCAGCTTCCTGCCGTGCCTCCCGCAAGAGAGGTTCCGCGGCCTGTCGGCGCACTTCGGGGGCACGCTGGCGGGCGGCGGCGACGAGGCGTTCCGCCTGCCGCGCGGTGTCGCGCCGGAGGACCTCGGCTGCTTCTTCCGCGGCGGCCCGTATGCCTGCCGCATCCCGCTGCACGTCCGTCAGCCGCGCGAGGGCGGGCTCCAGTTCCGCGGCCCGTTCCGCCGTACGGTCGGCGGGCACGCCGGTGGCGGACGCTCCCGGTGTCCCCACCGGACGGAACCGGTCGAGGAAGTCCCGCAGGCTCATCGGCGGCCTCCTGCCGGTCGGCTGCTCTTTCAGTCTCACCGTTCCGCTTGCGCCCCGCACCGGATAGGGCCGACACGTCGTCCCATCAGGGCCGTTCGGCTCTTGGCAATGCCGGCGGGAGCGGAAGACTGGGACGGTAGGCAACTCGACGGACTCCGGAGGCCACCGTGAACAAGCACGAGAACTTCTCCGCGGAGACCGAGTCCCGCCATGACCTGCCCTCCCGACCCTGGAGCCCCGGCGAGGCGGGCCGACAGGACATGTTG
>NZ_JBHYKH010000829.1:0-2423 GCF_042741275.1 Streptomyces sp. NPDC058964 | reverse complement strand
ACAGGCGCATCCTCTCATCGGTGGACGTTTTCGGTGCGCGCAACGTCATCCACACCTTCGGGGAAGGCGTGGAGATGGCCGAGCCCTTCGGCTTCACCACGGTCGACGAGGCGATCGCGTCCACGACCGAGGGACTGCGCTTCTTCATGTCGCACGGCATCACGCCCCGCTTCACCACGTGGTGCCCCGAGCCCACCACGCCGCTCGGCAAGGCCAACCCGCAGGGCGCGCCGCTGGAGTACCACATCCGGCTCCTGGAGGCGTACCGCGCCACGATGGACGACTTCGGGCTCGCCTCGCCCCCCGGCTACGGCCCTCCCGGCCCCGGCCGCGCGGTGTTCTCCGTGAGCTCCTTCATGGACAGCCTTCCGGCGGTGGAGCCCGCGGAGCAGGAGCAGGCACGGGCGTGACCCGGACGGAGGCGGGCGCGCCCGCCTCCGTGACCCGGTCAACGGTCTTTCGGGCGGAACGCTGAGCCGGATCGCGGTCGCGATCCGTACATGGGGGCGGAGGTGCGGGGCCCTGGGCGGACGGAGACGTGGGCCGCGATGCGGGCGGGTCGTGGGCACGAGGCCTTCCGGCTGCTGAACCGGCGGTCAACCGGCAGGCGGCTGAAGGCAGTTGCGTGACCCGGTGAAAAGGGGCGCGCGACCGCCGGACGGTGGATTTGAATAGGGCGCTTGTCAGTTGTGTGCGCGGCGTGAAAAGCTCGTGTTCTGCCGCGAGGTTCCCCCCAACTCCATTGCCAATATGGTGAGTTGCCCTCGCACGTGGATGCAGGAGACCCATGCCCGACCTGCCGACCCCCCAGGACGCCACCGAGGCCGCGCTGTTCTCCGAGTGCTGGGACGCCGTGCTCTCCTACGCGGACCTGTGCACGTCCGGCTCCCTGACGGCCAACCAGCTGGCCACGGAGGCGTTCGCACTCGGCATGCGCGAGGCCCGTGCCGCCGGGTCCGCACCCGTGCGCGGCGCCGGCCGTCGCGCGCCCCGGCTGCCCATGATCCCGCTGCTGCTGACCGCGGTGCGCACCACGGCCGCCGAATGGGAGGCCTCGAGCCTCGGCCACAAGCTCGACCCCGACCTGCGGCTGTGGCTCAACTCCGACAACGCCGTCCGCTACACCGGGCCGCCCCTCCAGCGACCGGTCGCCCTGCGCGGCCTCAGGGACATGCAGGAGGCGGACGCGTCGCTGCTGTGGCTGGCCGAGGTGGAGGCACTGCCGCTGCCCGCCGTGGCCCGTCGCCTCGGCCTCGACCCGGCCGCCGCGGTCCAGGAACTCGACCAGGTCCGCGGTCTGTTCCGGGACCGCTGCCACCGCGCGCACCTCGATACGCCGATGGACGCGCAGTGCCGCAGCTACGCCCGGCTCCTCGACGCGGTCACCCGCTCGCCCGCCGCCGACACGCCCCAGGACATGTCCCGGCACCTCGCCACCTGCGTACGGTGCGCGGAGGCCGCCGCCTGTCTGCGCCTGCACGGCGGCGGACTGCCCGCCGCCCTCGCCGGTGGCGTGATCGGCTGGGGCGGCCTCGCCTATCTGGAGCGCCGCCGCCGGGCCGCCGAGGTGCGCCTGGGCGCGGGCGGCCCCGCGAACGCGGCCGACCCGGAGACCGGCGACCCCAAGGAGGGCGCGGGCCGCACCCGCGTCCTGCGCAACAGCCTGCTGGCCACCGCCGTCCTGCTGTCGGTCCTCGCGCTCGGCGTCTCGATGATGCCGTTCGGCGGTTCCGGCGACGACAGCGCGGCCGCCCAGGACGACCGTCAGCCGGTCTCCGACCCCAGTCTCTCCCTGCCGTCCGCCGACCCGCTCCCCTCGGCCTCCGCCGCAACCGCCCCCACCAGCCCCTCCGAGACGCGGACCGCGACCAGGCCCGACCGAGGGAACCCGGACCCGGAACCCCAGGGATCCTCCTCGTCCGCCCCCGGCGCCACCCCGTCCGCCCACGCCTCGAGCGCGGCGCCCGGCTGTCACGTCGAGTACGACCTGGACAGCCAGTGGAGCGACGGCTTCCAGGCCACCGTCACGGTCACCACCACCAAGGCGCTCAGTGACTGGCGCGTCTCCTGGTCCTACCGCGACGGCCAGCAGGTGGGCCAGATGTGGGACGCCTCCGTCAGCCAGAACGGCTCCCGCGTGACCGCCACCGCCGCCGACTACAACAAGTCGGTCGCCGCGGGCGGCACCCTCTCCTTCGGCTTCCTCGGCTCGTGGAGCGGCAAGAACTCCGCGCCGTACGCGTTCACGCTGAACGGCGGCGGCTGCAGGCGGGGCTGAGACCACCGCGGCCCGTCCGCCGTTCGCCCGCGTCCACGCGGGGACCCAGTGTCTGGGGGGGTGAATGGTGTGTCGGGGGGGGGGGGGAGCTGGGGTGTGACACGACCCTAGAGGGGGACACAGACACAGAAGAACCCACACACCC
>NZ_JBHYKH010000828.1:0-2425 GCF_042741275.1 Streptomyces sp. NPDC058964 | reverse complement strand
TTGTGACCGTCGTGGGGCCGGGGTAGATCGTTGTGCCCGGGGGCGGGTGGTTCGCGCCGAAGATCGTCAGGACGCGGCGGAAGGGCCTGACCGGGGTCGACGAGATGGTCATCTCGCTGGCCGTGAAGGGGCTGGCCACCGGTGAGGTCCAGGCCGCCCGCCTGGCCGAGGTCTATGGGGCCGAGGTCTCCCGCCAGACCGTCTCCACCATTACCGACAAGGTCCTCGAGGGCATGACTGGATGGCAGGGCCGTCCCCTGGACCCGGTCTGTCCGGTCGTGTTTGTCGACGCGGTCCGCGTGAAGTTCCGCGATGGTGCGTTCGCCGACCGGCCCGTCTGTGTGGCCCTGGCCGTCACCGCCGAGGGCCGGCGGGAGATCCTGGGGTTGTGGGCCGGGGACGGCGGTGAGGGTGCCAAGCGCTGGCTGTACATCCTGACCGAGATCAAGAACCGCGGCGCGGGCGGTGTGCTGATGCTGGTCTGCGACGGGCTCAAGGGCCTGCCCGAGGCGGTGGGGGCCGTCTAACCGCGGACCATCGTGCAGATCTGCGTGGTGCACCTGCTGCGGAACTCTTTCCGCTATGCCGCCCGCCAGGACTGGGACTAGTACTCCAGTCAGAAATCGTTGCCTGAGCTGGTCGGCCTCGTTGTTCCAGGCACGGTGGGGATGGACGAAGCTGACCTGTGGGCTGGCGAGCTGGGGTCGGTTTCCGCCTGTGTGGCGGGCCGGTTCTCGTGGGTGGATCTGCGGTGGCGGATGCGGGACTACGTGCGTGGTCTGCTGGCTCCGGTGGAGCGGGAGAACGGCTGGCAGCTGGCCGAGTACGCGGGTCACCGCGGACCTGCCGGCTTCCAGCGTCTGCTGGACGGTGCCTCCTGGGGCGCTGGCGCGGTCCGGGACGGTCTGCAGCGGTACGTGGCTGAGCGGCTCGGCACCCCGGACGGGGTTCTGATCGTGGACGATACCGGCTTCTTGAAGAAGGGCACCACTTTGCCGGCGTGTAGCGACAGTACTCGGGCACGGCCGGCCGCACCGAGAACTGCCAGATCGGGGTCTTCGCCGCCTATGCCTCGGCCAAGGGCAGAGCGCTGGTGGACCGGGAGCTGTATCTGCCGAAGTCCTGGACCGCGGGGACGGACCGGTGCCGGGCAGCGGAAGTTCCTGACAGTCGTGGCTGCGACCAAGGGAGAACTGGCCCGCGCGATGAGCCTGCGGGCTCTTGCTTCGCCCCTCCCCATCGCCTGGGTGATGGGCGACTGCGCCTACGGACAGGAATGGCGCATGCGCCGCACCCTGGAGGAAGCCGGTGTCGGCTACGTCCTGGCCGTGCCGAAGACACAGCAACTGCACGCTCCCTTCGGCTGTATCGACCAGGCCATCGCCGACGCTCCCGGCGAGGCATGGGAACGACGTTCCTGCGGCGAGGGTGCCAAAGGCCCGCGTACGCACGACTGGGCAGCCGCCCGTCTGCCAGTGGTCGATGTCTTCGACGGTGACCGGCCCACCCATCAACGGTGGGTGCTGGCCCGCCGCAGCCTGGCCCGTCCGGACGAGATCGCCTACTACCTCGCCTATGCACCGAACGGCACCCCTGTCGCCGAACTGGTCCGGATCGCCGGGGCGCGCTGGGCGATCGAGGAAGCCTTCCAGGCAGCGAAGAACGAATGCGGCCTCGACCAGTACGAAGTCCGCCGCTATCCAGGCTGCTACCGGCACATCACCCTGGCCATGCTCGCCCACGCGTTGCTGGCCGCTGTCGCAGCCCAGACCACTGAAAGGCGGGCCGCAGAAACGGCCCCACCGGCACCATCCACTTCGCCGTGGCAGGAGTCCGCCGGCTCATGGACGTTCTGCTGCCCCGCCCCACACCCCTCCTCGGACCCGTTGCACATGCCCTGAACTGGTCCCTCTGGCGCAGACGACACCAAGCCACAGCCCGCCGCTGCCACTACCGAAGAAGAACCAGCTCAGGCTACGATTTCTGACTGGAGTACTAGTTCGCCCGCCTTCTCAGGCCGGTCTGCACGGCGGCGACCGAGGAGGCGGCTCTGGAGCGGTTCGCCGAGTTCGCCGACGCCTGGGGCAGGAAGTGTCCGGCGATTGTGAAGCTGTGGGAGAACGCGTGGGAGGAGTTCACCCCGTTCCTGCGGTTCGGCACCGAGATCCGCCGGATCGTCTGCACCACCAACGCGATCGAGTCGGTGAACGCCCGTATCCGGCGGGCGGTCACGGCCTGCGGTCATTTCCCCGACGAGCAGGCCGCCCTGAAGTGCGTCTAGTGGCGATCATGAGCCTGGATCCCACGGGCAAGGGCCAGGCCCGCTGGACCATGCGCTGGAAGACCGCACTGAACGCCTTCGACATCACCTTCGACGGCCGCCCGACGGCGGCCCGCCCGTAACCCCCCCCACCCGGGCAACACC
>NZ_JBHYKH010000827.1:0-2439 GCF_042741275.1 Streptomyces sp. NPDC058964 | reverse complement strand
CGTCCCTCCCGACCGGAGTCCTTCGACGGATCAGCTCTGGGCGGCGATCCGTGCGAGGCGCCGGGCCTCTTCCCGCGTGGAGCGGGCGATGGCGTCCTCGTCCACGTGCAGCAGCCGGCCGTTCTCGACGATCTGACGGCCGTTCACGAACGAGGCCGTGACCGGTGCCGCCGCCCCGAGGACCAGTGCGGTCACCGGGTCGGCGATGGAGGCGTGGGCGAGCGTGTCCAGCTTCCAGAGCACCAGGTCGGCGAGCTTGCCGGGCTCCAGGGAACCGATCTCGGCCGCGCGGCCCAGCACCTGGGCGCCGCCGAACGTGCCGAGGCGCAGCGACTGGCGGGCGTTCAGGGCGGCCTCGCGATGAGGGCCGAGGCGGTTGATCAGGAGGGCGTTGCGCAGTTCCGTGTGGAGTTCGCCGGACTCGTTCGACGCGGTTCCGTCGACGCCGAGGCCGACCGGGACGCCCGCCGCCAGCATGTCGGTGACGCGGGCGATGCCGGCCGCCAGCCGGGCGTTGGACGAGGGGCAGTGGGCGACACCCGTCCTCGTGCGCGCGAAGGCGGCGATGTCGGAGTCGTTCATGTGGACGCAGTGCGCCATCCACACGTCCTCGCCGAGCCAGCCGGCGGACTCGAAGTAGTCGGTCGGGCCCATGCCGAACAGCTCGTGGCAGAACTTCTCCTCCTCCACGGTCTCCGAGCCGTGGGTGTGCAGACGCACCCCGAGGCTGCGGGCCAGCTCGGCGCCCTGCCGCAGGAGTTCGGTGGAGACGGAGAAGGGTGAGCAGGGGGCGACGGCGACCTGGGTCATGGCGTCGAAGGAGGCGTCGTGGTGCCGCTTGACGGTCTCCTCGGTCGCGGCCAGGGCACCCTCCAGCGTCTCGACGGCGAAGTCCGGGGGCAGGCCGCCGTCCTTCTGGCTGCGGTCCATGGAGCCGCGGGCGAGGGTGAAGCGGACGCCCATCTCCCGGGCCGCGCCGATGATCGCGCCGGAGAGGTCTCCGGAGCCCTCGGGGTAGACGTAGTGGTGGTCCATGGCGGTGGTGACGCCGCCGCGGGCCATCATCGCGAGGGAACCCTCGGCGGCCGCGCGGACCATCGGCTCGTCGATGCGCGCCCAGGTCGGGTAGAGCGCGACCAGCCAGTTGAAGAGGTTGTGGTCGGTGGCCAGGCCCCGGGTGATCCACTGGTAGAAGTGGTGGTGGGTGTTGACCAGCCCGGGGGTGACCAGGTGCCCGGTGGCGTCGATGCGGCGGTCGACGTTCTCCAGGCCTTCGGGGGCCCTGCCCGCGCCGAGCGACTCGATGCGGTTGCCGGCGATGACGACGTGACCGCTCTCGTACTCGGTGTCCTCGGCGTCCACGGTCGCGATCGAACAGTTCTCGATGACGATGCGCCGGTCTGCTGCCATGGTGCGTCCTTTGCGCTGATGTGGAGAGGGCACGGCAGGACCCTGGGAGATTTGAGTGCCGTGGCCGGGAGGCCCGCTCCCGCCCACGGGTGCCGAATCTGCGGTGGTCAGAGGTTGGTGAGGTCCTCGGGGATGCGCGCCTCGCAGCCGTCCCGCAGGATGGTGGCCTCGATCAGGCCGTACGGGCGGTCGGCGGCGAAGTAGACCTCGTTGTCGTTCTTCAGCCCGAAGGGCTCGAGGTCCACCAGGAAGTGGTGCTTGTTCGGGAGTGAGAAGCGGACCTCGTCGATCTCGCTGCGGCTGTTGATGATGCGCGCGCCCATCTGGTACAGCGTCTGCTGCAGGGAGAGGGAATAGGTCTCGGCGAAGGCCTGGAGCATGTGCTTCTTCGTCTGCTCGTAGGACTTCTCCCAGTTGGGCATCTTCTGCTCGTCGTCGGTCCAGTTGAACCGCCAGCGGCCGGCCACCTGGGTCGCGAGGATGCGGTCGTACGCCTCCGGGAGCGTCGTGTACTTGTCCTTGACGTAGCCCCAGAACTCGGAGTTCGTCGAGTTCATCACGACCAGGTCCTTCAGGCCGGAGACGACCTCCCACGACGAGCCGTCGTAGGTGATCTGGGTCAGCCGGGTCTCCTGGCCCTTGCGGACGAAGGAGTGCTTCACCTCGTCCGCGCCGATGAACCGGGAGTTGGCGTCGGAGGCCTCGATCCGCTCCCAGGCGTACTCTTCGATGCGGATGCGGGCTCGATGGATCGGCTCCTGGCTGGTCACGAAGTGACGGGCGAGGTGGATGCCGAACTGCTCGGCGGACTCGATGCCGTACTCCTTGGCGAACGCGTACACCGTGTTCTTGGTGGTGTCCGTCGGCAGGACGTTGGCGTTCGATCCGGAGTAGTGGACCTCGTCCATGTCGCCGGAGAGCGCGACGGAGACGTTCAGGTCCTTAATGTGGTGGGTGGCGCCGTCCCGCGTGATCTTCACGACCCGGTTCTCGGCCTTGCCGTACTGGTTCTGTCCCAGCATCACTGGG
>NZ_JBHYKH010000826.1:0-2456 GCF_042741275.1 Streptomyces sp. NPDC058964 | reverse complement strand
CGTCAGAGGGGCGTCGTCGGCCCCTTTCGGGGCGGCGATCAGGAAGATGAGGTCGGCGGGACCGTCCGGCGCGCCGAAGTCGATCCCGGCCGCACTGCGCCCGAAGGCGAGCGTCGGCTCGGTGACGTGTTCGCTCCGGCAGTGCGGGATGCCGATGCCGCCGTCCAGGCCGGTCGGCATCTGCGCCTCCCGCGCGGCCACGTCGGCGAGGAAGCCGTCCAGGTCGGTCACCCGGCCCAGGGCCACCATGCGCTCGGCGAGGACACGTGCCGCCGCTTGCTTGGTGTCGGCGGACAGGTCGAGATCGACCAGGTCCGCGGTGATCATGTCGCTCATCGCGGGCTCCTATGCACGCGTATCGCCCGGGGAGTGGGGTGGGCGGGGGTGGGGAGGGGGGTGGGGACAGGGGTGCGGTGGGGGGTGGCGGGGAGGGCGGGGAGGGTGGGGGTCCCGGTGGTGGCGAGCAACGGGGAGCCCCGCCACCGGCGGGCCCGATCCGTCGTACGGGATCGCGCGCTTGCGTTCATGACACGGGTTCCCTCAGTTCGCGGTCCACCGGGACCTGGGCCGTGACCGTCACCGACGCCGGGTCCAGGTCGGCCGGCCCGGGCATCACGCTGCCGGGCAGCCGGACGGCGGCCGCGCCGTGCGCGACGGCGGAGGCGAGCGCCTCGGGCCCGCCGCCGCCCGCGATCAGGAAGCCGGCGAGCGAGGAGTCGCCCGCTCCCACGTTGCTGCGTACGGCGTCCACGTGCGCACCGCCGAACCAGGCACCCGACGCGTCCACGAGCAGTTGCCCGTCGGCGCCCAGGCTCGCCAGCACGGCGCGGGCGCCCATCTCGCGCAGTTCCTCGGCCGCCTTCAGCGCGTCACCGACGGTCGCCAGCGGGCGCCCGACGGCCTCCGCGAGCTCCTCGGCGTTCGGCTTCACCACGTCCGGACGCTCACGCAGCGCCTCGAGGAGGGCGGGCCCGGACGTGTCGAGGGCGATGCGCACACCCGCGGCGTGCACCCGCGCGACCAGGTCGGCGTACCAGGCCGGGGCGAGCCCCCGCGGCAGGCTCCCGCAGCAGGCGATCCAGTCGGCGTCGCCCGACTGCGCCCGCACCGTCTCCAGGAGCAGCTCCTGCTCGGCCGGGGACAGCTCGGGTCCCGGCGCGTTGATCTTGGTGAGCACCCCGGCCGCCTCCGCCAGCGCGATGTTCGAGCGGGTGGCTCCGGCGATCGGCACCCGCGCGACCTCGATGCCCTGCGCGTCGAGCAGATCGGCGACGAGCGCGCCCGGGGCGCCGCCCAGGGGCAGTACGGCGACCGTGCGCCGCCCGGCGGCGGCGACGGCGCGCGAGACGTTGACACCCTTGCCACCGGGGTCCATGCGCTCGCCGGTGGCGCGGACGACCTCGCCGCGCTCGAGGGAGGGGATCTCGTAGGTGCGGTCCAGGGACGGGTTGGGGGTGACGGTGAGGATCATGCGCGCACCACTTCCGTGCCGCCGCGCTCGATGGCGGCCGCGTCTTCCGGGCTCAGCCCGCTGTCGGTGATCAGCAGGTCCACGTCGCTCAGGTCGCCGAAGCGGGCGAAGTGCTCCTGACCGTGCTTGGCGGAGTCGGCGAGCAGTACGACGCGGCGGGCCGCGGCGACCGCCGCGCGCTTCACCGCGGCCTCGGCGAGGTCGGGGGTGGTCAGGCCGTGCTCGATGGAGAAGCCGTTGGCCGCCACGAAGAGCACGTCCGCCCTGATCTCCCCGTACGCGCGCAGCGCCCAGGCGTCCACGGCCGCGCGCGTGCGGTGCCGTACGCGCCCGCCGACGAGGTGGAGCTGGATGCCCGGATGGTCCGCGAGGCGGGCCGCGATCGGCAGGCTGTGCGTGACGACGGTGAGCGACGCCTCCAGGGGGATGGCCCCGGCCAGGCGGGCGACCGTCGTACCGGCGTCGAGGATCATCGTGCCGTCGGTCGGCAGCTCGGTGACGGCCGCCTTGGCGATGCGGTCCTTCTCGTCGGCCGAGGTGCTCTCGCGTTCGGCGAGGTCCGGCTCGAAGTCGAGGCGTCCGGCCGGTATGGCACCACCGTGCACCCGGCGGACCAGGCCGGCACGGTCGAGAGCCTTCAGGTCGCGGCGGATCGTCTCCGCCGTCACCTGGAACTCCTCGGCGAGCGACACCACGTCCACCCGCCCGCCCTCACGGGCGAGCCGGAGGATCTCCTGCTGTCGCTCCGGTGCGTACATGTCCGTGTGCCTCCGACCGATGCCCGAATTTGTGGTTTCATTCGGAGGCTACGCCCGGTTTTCCGGAAAGTAAACAGGCCCGGGCCCAATTCGGGCATGAACGGACTTCCAACCCTCTTCGGGGCATGCGGAAAGGGGCCGCCCCCCCCGGGGGGCCGGCCCGCGCGGGGCGGGGCGCCGCTGCCCCACCTGTCTCGTGTATAAAAGAAAACCGGGCTCCCCCACAA
>NZ_JBHYKH010000825.1:0-2459 GCF_042741275.1 Streptomyces sp. NPDC058964 | reverse complement strand
CGGGGGGCGGGGGCCCCCGGGCCACCACCAGGTCGACACCGTCGAGAACGGTGCGTCCACCGCGCCGGGCGGTCAAGCGGCGCAGCTCCAGGCGTCCGGGGCCGGGCGGCAGCGGCCTGCTGCCGTGGCGGGGCGCGGGCACGGCCAGGATCTCGCCCAGCCGGCCGGCCGCCGCCCCGGCCCGCGACAGCGCGGAGAGCCGGCCGACCAGCACGCCCACGCCGGTCGCGAGGACCGCGTAACGGGAGGCCGCGAGGACCTCGCCCACGGACAGCCGGTGACGGGTGAGCAGCACACCGGCCACGGCCACGACGCCCAGTTGCAGCAGCGGTGCCACCGCGACCGCCTGCGCGGCGGCCCGTCCCTGCACCTGCCACATACGGTGACCCGCACGGGACAGTTCCGGCAGCGGCCGCAGGATCCGTGCCTCCTCCCGGGCCTCCGTGGCCGCCGCCCGGACGGTTCGGCGGCCGGCGGCCGCCTCCGCGAGCGCCGCCGCGATGTGGCCCTGCACCCGCTGGTAGCGGGCCACGCACTCCGACGTGTCCCGCGCGAGGGCACGCAGCAGGAGGGCCAGGACCGGTGCGCCGGCCAGCAGCACGGCCGCGAGCCAGGGGTCGATCAGGCCGAGCGCCACCACGCCCCCGGCCGGACCGGCGAGCGCGGCGAGCAGCGCGGCCAGGGCGCCGGGCGCCGTGCCCGCCTGCACGGCGTTGCCGACCACCCGGGCGACCAGGTCCCCGGAGCCGAAACGCGCGGTGGCCCTGGGCCCCAGCGCCAGCACATGTGCGAGGACTCCGCCGCGCAGCCACGCGGTGGACCGGGCGTCGAGGGTGCCGGCGAGCACGCTCGCGCACCCGTCCAGCACCGCGAGCAGCAGCACCAGCCCGGCGCTGCGCCACAGCCAGTGACCGGCCGGGGCGTGCGCGAGCAAGAGGTCCAGGGTGTGGCCCAGCGCGGCGGGGAGCAGGAGCCCGGCCGCCGTGGCGGCCGTGGTCGCGGCGCAGAGGGCGGCGCAGCGGGCCCCGCTGTGCCGGATCGCCGAGCGCACTGGGTCACGGGTCCGTCCGGCCACCGGGCCGGGGGTCTCGTCGGCACGGGTCGTCATCGGCAGCGGCCTCGCGTCGGGTCGGGCGGAAGGCCCCCGGCGTGCCCCCTCCCGCGAGGAGAGGGCACACCCGGGGCCGTGGCTCACGGGGCCGGTCAGAGACAGAGCAGAACGCTCGCCGCCGAGATGCAGGAGAGCAGGCTGACCGTGCTCGCGCCGCCCCCGCCGGTGTGCTCGTCGGATTCCATCGTCTGCAGGTCGAGCAGTGCCATGGGGTTTCCCTTCCCTGTGTCGTGTGTGCCGTGGTACCCCGAGTTCCGGGGACGGGGTTGCGTCACGACTCCGTCAGGTCGCGGAGCCGCGTGGTGAGGGCCGCCGGTGGGGCGGCAGGAACGGCAGTTGTGCGGTTCGGGCACCGTCCAGGGCCGCCGCGAGCGCGAGCAGACACCCTGCCGTTCCGGTGGCGAGGTCCATCGACAGCCGCATCATCTGGTGCCCGGGGAAGGCGAGTTGGCCCTGGTACGACATGGCGAACCAGCCCAGTCCCGCGATCTGTCCGGCGAGCCGGTCAGCGGTGGCGCCCGGCGTCGTGGTGCGGCTCAGGTGCAGGATCATTCCGGCGCGGCCCTGGAACAGACCGGGCTGCGCGTAGAAGCGGGAGGTGGCGGCGGTCAGGACGGCACGGCGTGCCCGCTCGAACTCACCGGTGGCGTCGGTCGCGTGCGCGAGGTGTTCGTCGAGGACCAGGCCGATTCCGGCGCTGCCGTCGCCGAGGTACGGCAGCGTGCGCCATCCCTCGTCCACCTCCAGCCCGCCGCCCTCCCGGACCACGCAGCACTCCAGGTCGCGGCGCAGCGCCTCGCCGGCGGCGGCCAGGAGCCGGGGCTCGCCGGTCTCCTCGTACTGCCGCAGCAGGAACAGCGCCGGCCCGCTCGCGCCGCGCAGCAGTCCCGCCCGCCGGCGGGGCGTGTCCGGATGCGGCTCCGCGAGCCGCCGTACGAGGATGTCCGCGGCCTCGGCGGCCCGCTCGCGCAGCTCCGGCTCACCCGTCGAGCGCGCCAGGCCGGCCAGGACCAGGCCCAGGCCGGCCAGGCCACCGTGCAGGCCGGAGGCGAGGTTGCGCCACTTCTCCCGCAGGATCCCGTCGATCAGGTCCAGGGCCCGCTGCCGGTGCCCCAGCCGGTCGAGGACGTGGGCGACACCGGCCAGACCGTCGTACAGCCCGAGGGGGGTGCCCGCCGGGGGCGGCGCGGTGTGGCCGAGGAGCCAGCGCTCGCCCTCGTCGTACCGCCCGCCGCCGCTCTCCGCGAGCGCGTACAGCACCCCGGCGGCGCCGTGCGCGAGCCCCAGGCCGCCGCCGTCGGAGAACTGCGCGATGTCCCTGGGGAAGAGCCGGTCGTCCCGCGCGGGG
>NZ_JBHYKH010000824.1:0-2460 GCF_042741275.1 Streptomyces sp. NPDC058964 | reverse complement strand
ACCGTCGCCGCCGCCTCGCTCGTTCTCGCGCCGGCGGCGGCGCCCGCCTTCGCCGCCCCGCATCGGCCACGGCGCCCGCGTTCTCGGCGCGCGCCGCCGCCACCGCCCCGGATGCCGAGGCCCTGCGCGCGGCGATCGCGGGTCTGCCCGACGCGGACACGACCGCCGCGCTGGTCCGGGTCGGCGGCACGGACGGCGGCCGGCGCGGCAGCGCGGGCGTCCACGATCTGGTGAGCGGCCGGGCGGCGGACCCGAAACCCACGACCTGAGCCGCACCCTCGTCTGCTCCGTCGGCTCGACGGCGGAGGCGAAAGGCGAGGAGATGAACCCGGTCGCACAGCGGATCGCGCTGGCGGCGCTCAAGTAGCGAGCGCCGTCACGGGAGTCGGGGTCAGCGCCTCCAGCAGCTTGATCTTCTTCCGTACGACATACAGCGGGACGACCCCGAACACGCCGAAGGACATGTCGATCAGGCTCCACCAGAAGGGGATTCCGCGGATCGGCCCGCAGATCAGCGCGAGCGGGACGATCCCGGCGCAGGCGATCATCCCGAACTCGACGACCCAGATGTTGCGGACCGGGTCGCGGTACGGCCCGATGAAGGCGACCGCGATGACGAGGTGCGCGAACGCCAGCCAGTCCGTGCCGTACAGCACGAAGGGGTACTCGGCGTCGACGGTGTCCAGCCCGTGCCGGACCCGCACGATCCAGTCCATCAGCCCCGGCAGGTGCTCCGGCACGGACAGGGAGCGCAACACGTCCTCCGCCCACCGCAGTTCGTGCACCAGCGGGAAGGCGGTGGCACCGCTCAGCACCAGACACACGACGAAGGAGACCAGCCAGACGCGGATGCCCTTGAGCAGGGCGGCTCTGTCGCTCATGGGAGGAGCGTACGCCTGGAATTGAACATGTTCAAAACCTTGGCGGCCAACTGTGCTCGCCGGCGACGGAGTCGGTGTGCCCCGGACCTACAACCCCACGATCCTGTTCCACCGCTTCGCGAACTCCACCCGCTCCGTCGACGTGATGTCCCGCGCGATGGCGAGGTGTTGGCGCATGACGGAGTCCGGGAAGATCAGGGGGTTGCCGGCGAGGGCGGCGGTGTCCTTGTCCCTGGATGCGGCGAGGACGTCCTTGGCCGCGGGGACGGGGCAGACGTAGTTCACCCAGGCGGCGAGCTCCGCCGCGACCTCGGGCTCGTAGTAGTAGTCGATCAGGCGCTCGGCGTTGGCCTTGTGGAAGGCGCGGTTGGGGATCATCAGGGAGTCCGACCAGAGCTCGGCGCCTTCCTCGGGCACGACGAACCGGATGTCGGGGTCGTCGGCCTGGAGCTGGATGACGTCGCCGGAGTACGCCTGGCAGGCCAGGACGTCGCCGCTGACCAGGTCCTTGGTGTAGTCGTTGCCGGTGAAGCGGCGGATCTGGCCCCGCCGGACCTGCTGCTCCACCTGGTCGCAGACCTTGTGGAAGTCGTCGGCCGTCCACTTGGTGATGTCCACGCCGTTGCCCTGCATCAGTAGCGCGAACGCCTCGTCCAGGCCGGAGAGCAGGGTCACGCGGCCCTTGAGGTCGCTCGCCCACAGGTCGGAGACATGGCGTATCTCGCGGCCGAGCCTGCGGCGGTTGTACGCGATGCCGGTGATCCCCGACTGCCACGGCACGGTGTACATACGGCCCGGGTCGAAGGCCGGAGAGCGCAGGAGCGGGTCCAGGTACTTCGCCACGTGGGGCTGCCTGGAGCGGTCCATGCGCTGGACCCAGCCCAGGCGCACGAACCGGGCGCACATCCAGTCGCTGATGACGATGAGGTCGCGGCCGGTCGACTGGTGGTTCATGAGCGCGGGGCTGATCTTGCCGAAGAACTCGTCGTTGTCGTTGATCTCCTCGACGTAGCCGACGGAGATCCCCGTGCGCTTCTCGAAGGCCTCCAGCGTGGGCCGCCTGTTGGGGTTGTCGTCGGCGGTGTCGATGTAGAGCGGCCAGTTCGCCCAGGTCAGCGTCTTGTCACGGGCGGACGAGTCGGCAACGGCACGGTCGCCGGGCCTGACGTACGCGGCGGGGACGCCGCAGCCCGCCAGGGCACCGAGCCCGGCGGCGCCGCCCAGCGCGCGCAGTACGGAACGGCGGGAGACCGCGGGCGTGTGGGAAGGAGTCCGGGGCACCTTTGCAGCATGCCTCCCCGGCCTGGGGACGGACAATCGACGCCGCGTCGAGCCCGCACGGGAGGACCCGACACCTTGTCGATCCGGTGCACCTCCCGTCTGCGCGGGAAACGGCCGGGACCGGCCTCGCTCAGGGCCGGGAAGGCCCTCGCTCAGGCCTCGAGCCCGGAACGGCCCTCCGTCGTGGCGAGCGCCCGGCCACCACCGGGCATCCGGCCACCACCAGGGGGAACGGCGCGGGCCCCCGCCGGGGGGGGGACCCCGGCCGGGGCGCGCGCGCCCGCCCCGGCGGCCCGCC
>NZ_JBHYKH010000823.1:0-2464 GCF_042741275.1 Streptomyces sp. NPDC058964 | reverse complement strand
CACCCGGCCCGGGCCCCCCCCCACCGGCACGGGACCGGGACTGGGACCGGGACGGGGTATGGGGATGGGGCGGGGGAAGGGACAGGCGAGTCCGCTGAGGCGGCTCCCCCGGCCGGGCCCGAGACGGCCACCCCCGGCCAGCGTGGCGCCGCGCGGGCGCTCTTCGACGCGGCGGCCGCCGTGCTCGACGCAGGTACCGACGGCTCCGGCGCGGTGCTCCAGTCGGAACTGCTGCGCGCGGCGCACACCGCGCGGCTGGCCGGACTCCCGAAGGCGGCCGCCACGGCCGTCTCCGTGGTCACCGCGTTGCGCTCTGCCCGCTCGGCGGACCCGGCGTACCGCCTCACCGACCTCGTCGCCACCCTGCGCGAGGTTCTGACCGTCGCCCACCGCGTCCCGTACGCCACCGGCCCGGAACTGGCCGCGGTGCGCGGTGCCGCACGGCAGCCGTACACCCCGGACGGCTCGCTGCGTCTGTACGGTCTGTTCTCCGAGCCGGTGCTGACGGCGAGCGGCTACGCGGGCGCCGTCACCTGGACCGCCGACGCCGAGGGCCGCCTCTACACGGTCTCCGACGTGGCGCCGGGCGGCTCCGGGCGGGCCGTGGGCGCGGCCGACCGTGCCGTGCGCATCGGTGACACGGCCCTGAGCCACCGTGAGTTGTCGCGTGCGGGACTCGCCGTGTCCGGTGCCACGGTCTCCCCGACGGGTCGGCTGGGTGCCGGGGCGGGTGTACGTGCGGTCCGGGCGTCCGGTGCCGACTGGCGCGGTGAGCCTGTCGACCGGCTCTGGGCCGTACCCGTCGCCGAGCAGGTCACCCGCGCCCTGGGCGGCGGCCACGACCTCCTGTTCCTCGAGGTCACCCTCACCGGCACGGTCCGTGAGGCGGCGGGCGACCGCCTGCTCGCCGACTGCGACGGGCTGACGCTCCGGCTGGTCGCGGCGCACGACGACGCCGCGCTCCCCTGCCGCGACAACCTCCGTCTGCTGGCCGCCGCCCGTGGCAGCCGGCTGCGGGTCGTCGCCCGCCTCACCCCGGCCCCGCACCCCCGGGCCCTGCTCCTGGCGGCCGACCATCCGAGGGATCCAGGGACGCGTCTCGACCTGGGGCTGGACCGCCTCCAGCACGCCGACCTGCCCAGCGTGACCGCACCGCCCGCCGGGGCGGTCCTGGCCGCTCCCGACGAGGCCCCGCTGTACCTGCTGCGGCGCCGGGTCCAGCAGGCCGCCTCCGGGGGCCGGCAGGTGCTCGCCTTCCCGGGGAACGGCGCCGCGGACGGCTCACGTCTGCGCGGGCACGGCATGGCGACCGCGGGCGATCTGCTGGACGAGCTGCACTCGGCCGCGGCGGACCGTTCCCGTGACCCTTTCGGCCGGCTCCTCCCCGCCGACACGGACCGCTTCGCCCGCGCCTGGCTGGCCGCCGCCGTCTACACCGACGAGGTCGACCGGGCACTGTGTGCCGAGGCGTGGGGTGCGGGCCGCCGCTCCCCCGTGCCGGCGGCCCGCGCCCGGTGAGTACATCCGGGAACGTGATGCTGCTCGGTTGAATTCTGGGTCTCGGAGTGCCGCACGGGTATGGGTACAACTGCGTACGCGAACGAGCGGAGAGGAAGCGGTGACACCTACGCCGGACGGGGCTTACGAACGCATGGTGTCGGTGGCCGTCGCAGCGCTCCACGAGCGCGATCCGGAACGTCTGTGGCCGCTGCTGGCCGCGGCCCTGCCCGGCCTGTGCGGCGGGGAGGCGCTGATCTACAAGCTGGACGACTGGAGCGAGACCGAGGGCACCGTCCGGGTCTCGCCGGGTGCGGCCGCGGAGTTCCGCACGCTCGGGGAGCAGGACATGGCGCTCCTGCGCTCGGGCTACCCCTTCGCGGCCCTCTACTCGGCCGGACCCGAGAGGGTCCCGGTCTCCGCACGCCGGGTGGCCGGACCGTCGTGGCCGACGAGCCCGACCGCGCGGATGCTGCGCAGGATCCTGGACACGCATCACGTCCTGGGGGTCCCGCTGCCGCAGACGAGTACTCCGATCACCGGGTTCCTGGTCTTCCGCTCCGGTACGGACTTCACCGACGACGACATCCGGGCCGCCCGCCGCGCACAGCCGCTGCTGGCCGCCGTCGAGCAGCAGCGTCAGCTCCTGGATCACTGGCAGCGGCGGCTCCTCGTTGCGGGGGACGCGCCGGGCGCTCCCCACGAGCTGGCTCAGGAGTGCGCCCTGACCCCTCGGGAGACGACCGTCCTGCTGCTCCTCGCGGACGCCCTGACCGCCGCCGCCATCGGCCGCCGCCTCGGCATATCCGACCGCACGGTGCACAAGCACGTGGAGAACATCTACCGCAAGCTCGGCACCCGGGACCGCGTCGGCACCGTGCTCCGCGCCCAGCAGATCGGCCTGGTCCCGTGGCCCGGCGGCGCACCCGCCGGGCCACGGCCGGGGAAGTCCGGCCCCAGCTGTCGG
>NZ_JBHYKH010000822.1:0-2466 GCF_042741275.1 Streptomyces sp. NPDC058964 | reverse complement strand
GGCGATGTCGCCGGCAACGCGTTCCCAGAAGGCCACGGCGGGCGGGTTGTCCTGCTGGAACGCGATCTCCCACCGCCCCGGATGCCGGAGCAGGACGTCCCGTACGGCGCGCAGTCCAAGGCCCCGCCGCCTGGCCCCGCGCACCACGAAGAAGCTGTTGAGCACGCGCGTCGGGCCGGTCAGACCGCGCACGAGGGCGAAGCCCGCGGGGTGGCCGTCACAGCTCATCAGGTACGGCGCCCAGCCCGGGTCGGTGAAGGCCGCGCCGACCCTCTCGTTACGGAAGGATCCGTCGGGACGGGGCAGCACTCCCCGCGCCTCGGACAGATCATGACGGAACATCAGCCACAACCGCTCCACGGTCGGGCGGTCGTCGGCGGTCGCGGGGCGGACGGTCGGGACCTTCAGGTCCTGCTTCGCATTCTCTGGCATGAAAAAAGCCTCCCCGGCGGACGTGTGTCCAGCCGGGAAGGCCTCACGGATGACCGTAACTCTAGCGCACGACGGGGCGGTCGGGGTCAGGTTCCGGCGGGCTCCGTGTCCGGGGCGGACGCGATGACGTACTCCTCGGCGATCTCCTTCTCCCCGAACGGCCACACCTTCTCCGACCGTGCCCAGATCAGGAACGCCGCACAGCCCAGGACGACCCAGGCCAGGGACCACTCGATGGGATGACGGCCCGGGGAGTTCTTGTCGGCGTAGCCGTAGATCACGCACCAGCCGACGAAGGCGAGGATGCTCGGCAGGGGGTAGAGCCACATGCGGTAGGGGCGGCGCAGGGCCGGTTGACGCCTGCGCAGCACCGACAGCGCCACGATCTGCGCCAGCGCCTGGACGATGACCATCACCGTGGTGAGGAGCTGGATCAGGGTCGCCAGGTCGGTGTGCCGGCCGATCAGGAATCCGACCGCGGTGATCACCCCCATCGTCGCCAGACCGAGCATGGGGAAGCGGTGCCTGGCGTGCAGCTTCTCGTACGGGCGGAAGAAGACGCGGTCGCGCGCGGCGTCGTAGGGCACCCGCGAGCCGCCGAGGAGGCCGGTGAACACCGAGGCGAATGCGGTGACCAGGATCAGGACGGTCACCGTGTCGGCCGCGCCCTTGCCCCAGGTCTTCTCCAGCACCGCCGACGCCACCGAGGTGGAGGCGATGTCGTCCGGATCGGTCATCCGGTGCCAGTCGATGACGCCGAGCGTGCCGATCTGCAGGAGCAGGTAGATCGCCATGATGCCGAGGATCGAGAAGAGGATGGAGCGCGGCAGCGTACGGCCGGGGTCCTTGATCTCCGCGCCCATGTAGGCGGTCGTGTTGTAGCCGAGGTAGTCGTAGATGCCGATGGTCAGGCCCGCGGCGAAGCCGAGCCAGAAGTGGTTGCTCGTCAGGTCGAAGGCGTGCGCCGGGTAGGTGAAGGCCAGGTGGGGGCTGAAGTCGGTGGCCGCGGCGACGATCACCAGGAGCACCGAGGCGATCATCACGGCCCACATCACGGCGGTGATGCGGGCGATGTGCTCGATGCCGCGCCACAGCAGGATCACGACCAGGGCGATGATGCCGAGGCCGATCAGATCGCCCGAGGACTTCCCGAGGCCGGGGGCGAGGTAGCCCAGGTACTGGACGAAGCCGACCACGCCCGTGGACATGATCAGCGGGATGAAGAGCATCGCCGTCCACACGAACAGGAACGGCATCAGACGGCCCGTGCGGTACTGGAAGGCCTGGCGGAGATAGACGTAACTGCCGCCGGAGCCGGGCATCGCGGCGCCCAGCTCGGCCCATACGAGTCCGTCGCAGAGCGCGAGCACCGCGCCCGCCAGGAACCCGATGACCGCTTGGGGGCCGCCGAACGCGGCGACCATCAGCGGGATGGTCACGAACGGACCGATCCCGCACATCTGGCTCATGTTGATGGCGGTGGCCTGGAAGAGGCCGACGCGACGGACGAAGCCACCCGCGGGTGGCGGACTACCGGACATGGGAACTCCTGACGCAACGGACGGAGAGGCTCGCCCGGCGGGGCTGAACGGCCGATCCGGCTGGGCTGATGGCCGATAAAGTTAAGGAGACTTACTAGAGGCGTCAAGTATGCGTCAGGAATGCATGAGAATGGTGCGATGCCCGCCAGCGACGTCGTAGAGCAGCAGGACCAGCCCTGGAGCCGCCGACGGCTGCGCAGCGCGAACGAGCGGCTGCTGCTCGACCGGCTGCGCGCTCTCGGCGCGGCGTCGCGTGCCCAGCTGGCGCGCGAGACCGGGCTGTCCAAGCCGACGGTGTCCAGCGCGCTCGCCGCCCTGGAGGCGGCCGGGCTCGTCCACGAGGTCGGCACCCACGCCCCCGAGCGCGGCCGGATCGCGGTCCTGTACGCCCCCGATCCGGCCGCCGGTTACGCACTCGGCGTGGACATAGGCCCCAGCCGGCTGCGGGTCGCGGTGGCCGATCTTGACGGCACGGTGGTCGCCCGGTCCGACG
>NZ_JBHYKH010000821.1:0-2467 GCF_042741275.1 Streptomyces sp. NPDC058964 | reverse complement strand
ACGGTGAGCAGCCAGGCCCGTTCCCGGTCGACGTCGGGCATGAGCTTGGCGGTGCCGTGGTCGGTGACGCGGGTGACGGGTATGGCTTCGTTCACCTGCCCATTGTGCCAACCCCCGGCCGCGTCGGGAGCCGGCCGTGTCACGCGCCGCCCGTGCCCGGGGGCCGCCTCAGGCGACGGCCGTCACGGTGCCCGCCCCCACGGTCCGCCCGCCCTCACGGACGGCGAACCCGAGCCCGGTCTCCAGCGGCACCTCCCGCCCCAGCTCCACGGTCATCGTGACCGTGTCCCCGGGCCGGGCGACGGCCGCCTCACCGAGGTCCACGTCCCCGACCACGTCGGCGGTCCGGATGTAGAACTGCGGCCGGTAGCCCGTGGCGACCGGCGTCGTACGACCGCCCTCGCGCCCCGACAGCACGTACACCCGCGCCGTGAACCGCCGTGCCGGTACGACGGTGCCGGGTGCGGCGACCACGTGTCCCCGGCGCACCGTGTCGCGGGCGACGCCGCGCAGCAGCAGCGCCACGTTGTCCCCGGCCTGGGCCTCCTCCATCGGCTTGCCGAAGGTCTCCAGTCCGGTCACGACGGTCTCGACGTCCGCGCCGAGCACCTCGACCCGGTCACCGACCCGGACCGTGCCGCGCTCGACCGCGCCGGTCACGACGGTGCCCCGGCCGGTGATGGTAAGCACGTTCTCGACCGGGAGCAGGAACGGCGCGTCGAGATACCGCTCGGGCATGGGCACATAGGTGTCCACCGCGTCGAGCAGCGCCTCGATCGACGCCGTCCAGCGCGGGTCGCCCTCCAGCGCCTTCAAGCCGGAGACCCGTACGACGGGTACGGAGTCGCCGCCGTAGCCCTGCGCGGTGAGCAGCTCCCGCACCTCCAGCTCCACCAGGTCGGTGAGCTCCTCGTCGCCGGCGTCGGCCTTGTTGAGGGCGACGACGATGTGGTCGACACCCACCTGCCGGGCGAGCAGGACGTGTTCGGCGGTCTGCGGCATGATCCCGTCGAGCGCGGAGACGACGAGGATCGCCCCGTCGAGCTGCGCGGCTCCGGTGACCATGTTCTTGACGTAGTCGGCGTGGCCCGGCATGTCCACATGCGCGTAGTGCCGGGTGTCGGTCTCGTACTCGACGTGCGCGATGTTGATGGTGATGCCGCGGGCGGCCTCCTCCGGGGCGCGGTCGATGCGGTCGAACGGCACGAAGGTGCCGCTGCCGCGCTCGGCCAGCACCTTGGTGATGGCCGCGGTCAGGGTGGTCTTGCCGTGGTCGACGTGACCCATCGTGCCGATGTTCAGGTGCGGTTTGGTGCGCACGTAAGCCGTCTTGGGCATGGCTGTACCTCGAAGCCTCGTAAGTGGCGGTGGGGACCCCAAGGACTGGCCGACCCTCCCCCTGCGGGGTCCGCCGGACGATCCGGAGAGGGTCAGCTTCGGGCGCCGTCGACAGCGGCCAGGAAGATCGGGACGGCAGCCTTCGGAGCATCCGCGACCGCGGATGCTGCGAGGACGAAGGCGTACCGGAACATGACGTCGATCATCGCCGACCCCCCGTCTTGCGTCGAATGGTTTTCCCCAGGCTCTTCCCCGGGCCGTTGCGGCCGGCGGGCCGCCTCAGGCGCCGATGTTCTTCAGCGCCTCGCGGACGGTCAGCGGCGCGAACCTCCCCCGCTCACGGGCGAGGAAGGACCTTACGGCCTCCGGGTCCGTCTTGGCGTACTCGCGCAGGCACCAGCCGATCGCCTTGCGGATGAAGAAGTCGGTGTGACCGGACTGGAGCAGGCAGTAGGAGAAGAGCCGGCCGGTGTCGGTGCGTTCCTTGTAGCGCAGTTGGTGGAGGAGGGCGGTGCGGGCGACCCACAGGTCGTCGTCCGTGATCCACCGGTCCATGTCGTCGAGCAGTTTCGGGTCGGCGGCGACGAGCGCGCCGACGACGTGCGCGGCGAGCAGGTCGACGGTGTCCCACCAGGGGACGGTGGTGACCAGGTGCCGGGTCACCGGCAGGAAACCCGACGTACAGCGTCCCGTGTGGCGGCGCACGTAGTCCACGGCGAAGTAGTGGTACTCCCGCTCAGGCAGGGCCCAGCAGCGCAGCGCGATCGCCGTGCAGTCGGCCTCGTCGGGGCGCGGGGTGCCCGCGAGGACGGTGCGGGTCAGGACGCGGCGGGCGGGGGTGGGGATGCCGAGGAAGGGCGTCACGTCCTTCATGTAGGCCCGCATGGATGCGGCCCGCTCGGCGTCGGCCGCGGCGGTGTAGGCGATGGTGAGCCGCTCCAGCACGGTGTCGGCGAGCACACTGCGCGGTGGGCCCGCCGGGCCCGCGCCGGTCACGTTCATGGGACGAACCATACGGCGATCACACACATTGTCGGTTAGTGTCGCCGGATGCTCGATGCCACCAACCGCTCTGGGGGCACCGCGACGGTCTCTCCCCGGGCCGCCGGCACGGAGCTCGTCGTCGCCG
>NZ_JBHYKH010000820.1:0-2470 GCF_042741275.1 Streptomyces sp. NPDC058964 | reverse complement strand
GAATGCATAGAAGACCGACTCGGTCTCGTCCATCCGGTCCTTCGGCACCGTCTTCAGCTCGGTCACCGCCTCGGCGAGCGGCACCATCACGATGTCGGTGCCGCGCAGCGCGGTCATCCGGCCGAACTCGCCCTGGTGCGCGGCCTCCACCGCGTGCCAGCCGAAGCGGGTGGCGAGGACGCGGTCGTACGCGGTCGGGGTGCCGCCGCGCTGGATGTGGCCGAGGATGACGGGCTTGGCCTCCTTGCCGAGCCGCCGCTCCAGCTCGTACGCCAGGGCCGTACCGATACCCCGGAAGCGCTCGTGACCGAACTGGTCGATCTCGCCCTTGCCGTAGTCCATGGTGCCCTCGGCCGGGTGGGCGCCCTCGGCGACGCAGATGACGGCGAACTTCTTGCCGCGGGCGAAGCGCTCCTCGACCATCTTGGCCAGGTCCGCCGGGTCGAAGGGGCGCTCGGGCAGGCAGATGCCGTGGGCGCCGGCGGCCATCCCGGACTCCAGGGCGATCCAGCCCGCGTGACGGCCCATGACCTCGACGACCATCACTCGCTGGTGGGACTCGGCGGTGGTCTTGAGGCGGTCCATGGCCTCGGTGGCCACTCCGACGGCCGTGTCGAAGCCGAAGGTGCGGTCCGTGGAGGAGATGTCGTTGTCGATCGTCTTGGGGACGCCGACGACCGGCAGCCCGGCGTCGGAGAGCATCCGGGCCGCGGTCAGCGTGCCCTCGCCGCCGATCGGGATCAGGGCGTCGATGCCGAACTCCTCGGCCATGTCGGTGGCGCGCTCGCAGGCCTCGCGCAGCCGGTCGCGCTCCAGCCGGGAGGAGCCGAGGATGGTGCCGCCGAGGGCCAGGATGCCACTGACCGCTTCCAGGTCGAGCGTGCGGTAGTGGCGGTCGAGCAGTCCGCGGTAGCCGTCGTCGAAGCCGATGACCTCGTCGCCGTACTGCACCACGGCTCGGTGCACGACCGACCGGATCACTGCGTTCAGGCCGGGGCAGTCGCCGCCTGCGGTGAGAACTCCGATGCGCATCGTGCTGTGTCTCCTGGTCGATATTGATACCGGTGAGCAAGTCCGATTGTTTCATGTCCGGAAGGTGCGTGCCGCCCCCGTCCTGACGGGCGCCTTATCCCCGGCCGGGGGTACTGTCAAGAGGGTTCTGCTCACCTCGGTGGGCGATTTTTGTGCGCTGACGACCGTATGTCGGACAAGGACGGAACGGAGAGCACGCGTGACGCGGAGCGTGTACGTGACCGGGATCGACCGCGGCGACGGCCGCCAGGTCGTCGAGCTGGGAGTCATGGAGCTCCTGACCCGGCAGGTCGACCGGGTGGGCGTGTTCCGCCCGCTCGTCCACCACAGCCCCGATCGCCTGTTCGAGTTGCTGCGTGCCCGTTACCGGCTGACCCAGGACCCGGCGACCGTGTACGGCATGGACTACCACGAGGCGTCCGCGCTGCAGGCCGAACAGGGGACGGACGAACTGGTGTCCACGCTCGTCGACCGGTTCCACCTGGTCGCGCGGGACTACGACGTCGTCCTGGTCCTCGGCACCGACTTCGCCGACACCCAGCTCCCCGACGAGCTGTCCCTCAACGCCCGGCTCGCCAACGAGTTCGGCGCGGCCGTCATACCGGTCGTGGGCGGCCGGAAGCAGACCACCGGGTCCGTGCTCGCCGAGACGCTCAACGCGTACCGGGCGTACGAGAGCCTGGGCTGCGACGTCCTCGCCATGGTCGCCAACCGGGTGACCCGCGAGGACCGCGACGAGATCGCCGGACTGCTCCACAACCGGCTGCCGGTCTCCTGTTACGTGCTGCCGGACGAACCCGCGCTCTCCGCGCCGACGGTCGCCCAGATCACCCAGGCCCTGGGCGGGACGGTGCTGCTCGGGGACGATTCGGGGCTGGCCCGGGACGCGCTCGGCTTCGTCTTCGGCGGTGCCATGCTGCCGAACTTCCTGAGCGCCCTGACGCCGGGCTGCCTGGTGGTGACCCCCGGCGACCGCGCCGACCTGGTCGTCGGCTCGCTGGCCGCGCACAGCGCCGGCACCCCGCCGATAGCCGGCGTGCTGCTCACCCTGAACGAGCGGCCCACCGACGAGATCCTCACCCTCGCCGCCCGGCTCGCCCCGGGCACCCCGGTCGTGTCCGTGCCCGGAAACAGCTTCCCGACCGCCGAGCAGCTGTTCTCCCTGGAGGGCAAGCTGAGCGCGGCCAGCCCGCGCAAGGCGGAGACCGCCCTCGGCCTCTTCGAGCGCTACGTCGACACCGCCGACCTCAGCGACCGGGTCTCCGCGCCGAGCAGCGACCGGGTCACCCCGATGATGTTCGAGCACAAGCTGCTGGAACAGGCCCGCTCCGACAAGCGCCGGGTCGTCCTCCCCGAGGGCACCGAGGAGCGGGTGCTGCACGCGGCGGAGGTGCTGCTGCGCCGGGGCGTGTGCGACCTGAAGATCGAGGGACCGATC
>NZ_JBHYKH010000819.1:457-2500 GCF_042741275.1 Streptomyces sp. NPDC058964 | reverse complement strand
GCCGTTCGCCCTAGGACCGGCCGACGGGACCTCGGACCTAGGCCCACCGTCCTAGGCGGTGGCGTCCACAGGGCCGATCCCGCCGTCGCACCCCGCCGGTACCGTGAGGACATGAGTCACGGTCCCCGGTCCGGCCTCGCCGCGGTGAGCTCCGCGTTGCTGGCCATGAGCAGGCATCTGGAGGTGCGCGACGTCCTCAAGACGATCGTCGCCTCGGCCCGCGAGCTGCTCGACGCGCAGTACGCCGCTCTCGGCGTCCCCGACGACCACGGCGGCTTCGCACAGTTCGTGGTCGACGGCGTCAGCGACGAGCAGTGGAAGGCCATCGGCCCGCTCCCGCGCCAGCACGGCATCCTCGCCGCGATGCTCCACGACGCCCGGCCGGAGCGCCTGGCCGACGTCCGCAAGGACCCGCGCTTCGAGGGCTGGCCGTCCGCCCACCCCGACATGTCCGACTTCCTGGGCCTGCCGATCCGCGACGGCGACGAGGTGATCGGCGCACTGTTCCTGGCCAACAAGCTGCGCCCGGTGGGGGGACACCCCCCACACCCCCCGAGCTCCAAGCCAGAGGACAGCTGCGGCTTCACCGAGGAGGACGAGGAACTGCTCTCCATCTTCGCCCAGCACGCCGCGATCGCCCTCACCAACGCGCGGCTGTACGAGCGCAGCCGCGAGCTGACGATCTCCGAGGAACGCTCCCGGCTCGCCCACGAACTCCACGACGCCGTCAGCCAGAAGCTCTTCTCCCTGCGCCTCACCGCACAGGCGGCCGCGGCCCTGGTCGACCGCGACCCGTCCCGCGCCAAGGGCGAGCTGCACGAGGTGGCCCGGCTCGCCGCGGAGGCCGTCGACGAACTGCGCGCCGCCGTAGTGGAGTTGCGCCCGGCCGCTCTGGACGAGGACGGACTGGTCGCCACCCTGCGCACCCAGATCCAGGTCCTCGACCGCGCCCACAGCGCGCACGTCACCTTCGCCACCAACGGTTTCCGCGCGCTGCCCGCCGCCCAGGAGGAGGCGCTGCTGCGCGTCGCCCAGGAGGCCCTGCACAACGCCCTGCGGCACTCGGACGCCAAGCACGTGGACGTCATCCTCGGCCGCCGCGCCTGCGGCGCGGTGCTGCGGGTGACCGACGACGGCAGCGGCTTCGAGCCGCAGTCGATCCGCCGGGCCGGACGCCATCTGGGACTGGTCTCCATGCGGGACCGGGCCGACGGCGTCGGCGGCAGGCTGACGGTGGAGTCGGCGCCCGGCAAGGGCACCACGATCGAGATGGAGGTCCCCGGTGGCTGACGCAATCAGGGTGCTGCTCGTCGACGACCACCAGGTCGTCCGCCGGGGCCTGCGCACCTTCCTGGAGGTGCAGGACGACATCGAGGTGGTGGGGGAGGCCGCGGACGGCGCCGAGGGAGTCGACCGCGCCGAGGAGCTGAAGCCCGACGTGATCCTCATGGACGTCAAGATGCCGGGCATGGACGGCGTGGACGCGCTGCGCAGGCTCCGCGAACTCGACAACCCCGCGCGCGTGCTGATCGTCACCAGCTTCACCGAGCAGCGCACGGTGGTCCCGGCACTGCGCGCGGGCGCCGCCGGTTACGTCTACAAGGACGTGGACCCCGACGCGCTGGCCGGTGCCATCCGATCGGTGCACGCCGGTCACATCCTCCTCCAGCCGGAGGTGGCCGGAGCCCTGCTGTCCCAGGAGGAGACCAACTCGGGCCAGGGCAGGGGAGGATCACTCACCGAACGGGAACGCGAGGTGCTGGGCCTGATAGCGGACGGCCGTTCCAACCGCGAGATCGCCCGTGCGCTCGTCCTGTCGGAGAAGACCGTGAAGACGCACGTCTCGAACATCCTGATGAAACTCGACCTCGCGGACCGTACCCAGGCCGCGCTGTGGGCGGTACGTCACGGTGTGACAGGGTGAGATTCATACCGTCGGGGGAATATCACCCGGACGGCGCATCCTCCGGCGATCTCCGCCGTTCTCCAGTGCGTGCCGCGGGGGGTGGCGGGGCGGGGGGCGGGGGGGGGGGGGGGTGTGGG
>NZ_JBHYKH010000819.1:0-447 GCF_042741275.1 Streptomyces sp. NPDC058964 | reverse complement strand
GGCGCATCCTCCGGCGATCCCCGCCGTTCACCCGTGCGGGCCGCGGCGTTCGCCGCGGCGATCGCCGAGGAGGGGTTGAACGTGAAGAACCTGAAGAAGGCAGCGGCCGTGACGATGGTGGCCGGTGGCCTGGTGGCCGCGGGCGCGGGGATGGCCTCCGCGACCACCGGCGGCGCCTGGGCCGGCGGTGAGGCCAAGCACTCTCCGGGCGTCGTCTCGGGCAACGTCATCCAGGCCCCGGTGCACGTCCCGGTGAACGTGGTCGGCAACAGCGTGAACGTCATCGGCGTCCTGAACCCGGCCTTCGGCAACCTGGGCCTCAACCGCTGAGCCCACCCCCGCTGGTCCCCGGCCTCCCGCCACCTCACCGGGAGGCCGGTCGGTCATTTCGACACCCGGCCCGAAGCACCCGCCCGGCCGGCGCGGGTGGTCGAGGGCGGGCTGGGC
>NZ_JBHYKH010000818.1:0-2503 GCF_042741275.1 Streptomyces sp. NPDC058964 | reverse complement strand
AGGCCGCGCGCTGATCGTCGGCGCCAGCGTGGTGGGCGTCCTGGGGCTGGCGGCCGTGGTCGGCGTCATCGCCGCCAACACGGGCAAGGACGACACCGAGGCGTCCGGTCCGGTCGTGGGGGGCGCGGGGGGGCGGGGGCGCCCGGGCCCCCGCGCTGCGGTGCGTGGCGGCCGCCCGGGCCGCGCACCCCGCCTACCAGGACAGCCTGATACGGCTGCGTGGGATGGGCGTCCGGTTCGGCGATCCCTACTCCGGTGAGCCCGACGACTGCGGCAGGCGGCCGGAGTTCCCCTGGGAGGACGCACTGGACCTGGTGGAGCGCGGCTGGTGACGGGCGTGGCAGGGGCGGGGTGCGGTCACGGGCGCACCTTGCGCACGTAACCGGCACTCCCCGGCGTCGACACCATGCGGTCCCGGCGCACGATGCTCAGCCTGTCGCCGAAGTCGGCGACCGCCTTGCGCAGGCCCTCGTCCGAGTACTCGACGACGACCACCCGGTCGTCGAAGGCCCTGGCGTAGGTGCCGCACTCGGCGTACTCGCCGCACTCCTCGGCCACGGCGAAGTCCAGCCCGGCCTTCGCCCTGACGCCGGCCAGTTCCGCCGTGTTCTTCTGGGCGACGGCCAGCCGCCGGGCGTGCGCGTGCCGGGAGAGCAGCGCGGCGAACGCGGTCGCGGCGCCGGCGGTCAGCAGGTGCCGGGATCGGGTGTAGCTGTCGTAGTTGTCCGGCTCCACGGCGTCGAAGCCCTTGTCGGCGCACTCGTCGATCCAGCGGTCGACCCGCTGGGCCACGCGCTCGCGCTTGGCCGGGGTGCGGATGTCGAGCAGCGCCTCGTTCCAGTTCTCGTCGACGACCACCTCGCCGTCGGCGTCGCGCAGCAGCAGGTCGGCGGGCCAGGAGGCACGCTCCTCCGGCTGGGCCTGGAAGGCGTTGACGTAGCAGATGTTGTACAGACCGCGCGCGGGTGACGAGGACCGGTCCCGGCTGACGACACGGACGCCCTTCGGCGGGGGATAGGCGCCGCCGATCTGGTAGTCGAAACCGGCGTGCCGCGGCGGCAGCCGCACCGCGGGGGAGCCGTTCCGCGACGGCTTCGCCGAATCCGTCCGCGAAGAGTCACCCGAACCGCATCCGGTCGGCCCCACGGCCAGCACGACGGCGAGCACGACAGCGCCGACGGCCGACCCGGGACCTCCGACGCGGGAAACACCCCCGACGGGCATGTCCGCTCCATCGATCGCGGGTACGGCCCCGCCTCGGACCGGCGCGGCGGTCCTGGCGACTTGGGCCGGGCTGAGAACGTGTCCGATACCGGCTGGGCGCACCTCTGCGTGCCCGCGCTGTGCGCCGGCACGTGATCACGATCAAAGCGTCCGAGCACCGCGGCAGTCAAGTGGGCCCCGTTCCGCGACGTACGCTCCCAGCGTGCAACCGACCCGAAGGCAGGAGCAGCAACGATGCAGTACGTGAAGCTCGGTTCGACGGGCCTGGACGTGTCGCGGATCTGTCTGGGCTGCATGACCTACGGCCTGCCCGACCGCGGCGTCCACGAATGGACCCTCGACGAGGAGGCGTCGCGCCCGCTCATCCGGCAGGCGCTGGAGGCGGGCGTCAACTTCTTCGACACCGCCAACGTCTACTCGGACGGCACCAGCGAGGAGATCGTCGGGAAGGCGCTGCGCGACTTCGCCGACCGCGACGAGATCGTGCTCGCCACCAAGGTCCACGGGCGCATGCGCCCGGGGCCGAACGGCGGCGGGCTGTCCCGCAAGGCGATCATGTCGGAGATCGACCACAGCCTGCGCCGCCTCGGCACCGACTACGTCGACCTCTACCAGATCCACCGCTACGACCACGCGACGCCGATCGAGGAGACGATGGAGGCACTGCACGACCTGGTCAGGGCGGGCAAGGTCCGTTACATCGGGGCCAGTTCGATGTACGCCTGGGAGTTCTCCAAGGCCCAGTACACCGCCGAGCGGCACGGCTGGACCAAGTTCGTGTCCATGCAGAACCACTACAACCTCCTCTACCGCGAGGAGGAGCGGGAGGTGCTGCCGCTGTGCGCGGACCAGGGAGTCGGCGTGCTGCCCTGGAGTCCCCTCGCCCGCGGCCGTCTCACGCGTGACTGGGGCACTGTCACGGAGCGCAGCGCCAACGACAACTTCGGCAGCCGTCTCTATCTGGAGGGCGACCACGCGATCGTCGAGGCCGTCACCCGCATCGCCGCCGACCGGGGCGTGCCGCGCGCCCGGGTCGCCCTCGCCTGGCTGCTGCACCAGGACACGGTGACCGCGCCGATCGTCGGCGCGGCAAAGCCGAACCACATCGAGGACGCCGTGGCCGCCGTGGAGCTCGAACTGAGCGAGAAGGAGAGGCAGGAGCTGGAGCGGCCCTACACCCCGCACGCCGTCAGCGGCCACTGACGTCCGGGCCGTGGGGGCCGGGCGGCGGGCGCTGATACACAAATCCGAGCCCACGAGACAGGGAGACAGCTCGGGG
>NZ_JBHYKH010000817.1:0-2509 GCF_042741275.1 Streptomyces sp. NPDC058964 | reverse complement strand
CTTCGGACGGATGACCCGCAAGGAGGACGCGCGGTTCGTCCGGGGCCACGGGACCTACGTCGACGACGTCCGGCTGCCGGGGATGCTGTACGGCGCCGTTCTGCGCAGCCCGCTGGCGCACGCCCGGATCGTGTCCGTCGACACCAGCGCCGCCGAGGCGCACCCGAAGGTCAAGGCCGTGATCACCGGGGAGACCCTGGCCGGTCTCGGGCTGGCCTGGATGCCCACGCTCTCGTACGACACACAGGCCGTGCTCGCCACCGACAAGGTGCGCTTCCAGGGCCAGGAGGTGGCCTTCGTCGTCGCCGAGGACCGCTACGCCGCCCGGGACGCCCTGGAACTCATCGACGTGGAGTACGAACCGCTGCCGCCGGTCGTCGACGCCCGCCGGGCGCTCGATCCGGATGCGCCGGTGATCCGCGACGACAAGGACGGGCGGACCGACAACCACATCTTCGACTGGTCGGCGGGCGACAAGCAGCGCACCGACGAGGTCTTCGCGGCCGCCGACGTCGTGGTGGAGCAGGACATGCTGTATCCGCGGGTGCACCCGGCGCCGCTGGAGACCTGCGGCACCGTCGCGGACATGGACGCCATCACCGGAAAGCTGACGGTATGGTCCACCACCCAGGCGCCGCACGCCCACCGCACGATCTACGCGATGGTGGCGGGCATCCCGGAGCACAAGATCCGGATCATCTCCCCGGACATCGGGGGCGGCTTCGGCAACAAGGTCGGCATCTACCCCGGCTACGTGTGTGCCGTCGTCGGCTCCATCGTGACCGGCAAGCCCGTCAAGTGGGTGGAGGACCGCTCGGAGAACCTGATGAGCACGTCCTTCGCCCGCGACTACCACATGCACGGCGAGATCGCCGCGACGAGGGACGGGAAGATCCAGGCCCTGCGGGTCCATGTGATCGCCGACCACGGCGCCTTCAACTCGACCGCGCAGCCGACCAACTTCCCCGCCGGCTTCTTCGGCGTCTTCACCGGCTCGTACGACCTGGCGGCAGCGCACTGCACCGTCACCGGTGTCTACACCAACAAGGCGCCCGGCGGTGTCGCCTACGCATGCTCGTTCCGCGTCACCGAGGCCGTGTACCTGGTGGAGCGGATGGTCGACCTGCTCGCGGCCGAGCTCGGCACGGACCCCGCCGAGCTGCGGCTGCGCAACCTGCTGCAGCCCGGGCAGTTCCCGTACCGGACGCAGACCGGGTGGGAGTACGACTCCGGCGACTACCCGCGGGCCCTGCGGCTGGCGATGGACATGGCGCACTACGAGGACCTGCGCCGGGAGCAGGCCGAAAAGCGCGAGCGCGGCGAGCTCATGGGCATCGGGGTCAGCTTCTTCACCGAGGCCGTGGGAGCCGGTCCGCGCAAGCACATGGACATCCTCGGGCTGGGCATGGCCGACGGTGCCGAACTGCGCGTTCACCCGACCGGCAAGGCAGTGCTCCGCATCTCCGCGCAGAGCCAGGGACAGGGGCACGAGACGACGTTCGCGCAGATCGTCGCCGAGGAGCTCGGCATACCTCCCGACGACGTCGAGGTCGTGCACGGCGACACCGACCAGACCCCGTTCGGCCTCGGCACCTACGGATCCCGGTCGACACCGGTGTCCGGAGCGGCGGCGGCCATGGTCGCCCGGAAGGTGCGCGAGCGCGCGCGGCTCGTGGCCTCGGCGATGCTCGAGGTGAACCCGGACGACCTGGAGTGGGAGAAGGGCCGCTGGTTCGTCACCGGAGACCCCGACCAGGGCAGGACCATGGCCGATATCGCCCTGGCGGCGCACTCCACCCTGGAGCTGCCCGAGGGCGTCGAGGGTCACCTGGACGCGACCTGCGTCTACAACCCGCCGAACCTCACCTTCCCCTTCGGCGCCTACATCTGCGTGGCCGATGTGGACGCGGCCACCGGCCAGGTGAAGGTCCGCCGGTTCGTCGCGGTGGACGACTGCGGCAACCGGATCAACCCCATGATCGTCGAGGGTCAGGTGCACGGGGGTCTCGCCGACGGCCTCGGCATGGCGCTGATGCAGGTGATCGCCTTCGACGAGGACGGCAACTGCCTCGGCGGGTCGTTCATGGACTACCTCCTGCCCACCTCGGTCGAGTGCCCGTCCTGGGAACTCGGCGAGACCGTCACCCCCTGCCCGCACCACCCGATCGGCGCCAAGGGCGTCGGCGAGTCCGCCACGGTGGGCTCCCCCGCCGCGGTGGTCAACGCGGTGGTCGACGCGCTGCGGCCGCTCGGCGTACGCCACGTCGACATGCCGCTGACCCCCGCCGTGGTGTGGCGGGCGGCCCAGGGCCGGCCGCTGCGCACCGACCTGGCGATCACCTGAGGCCCGCGCGATGTCGAACACGGAACTGCTGACCCGCGCGGATGTGCTCCGGCACGGCCGTACGCCGTTCGTGCTGGCCAGGGGGGTGCGGGGGGTGGCGCCCCCCACCGCCCGCACCGGGGGCAACCGCACAGTGGGGCACGCCGGTAAGGTGGGTTGGGTGGT
>NZ_JBHYKH010000816.1:0-2523 GCF_042741275.1 Streptomyces sp. NPDC058964 | reverse complement strand
TATAAACAAATCCCAGCCCCCCAGACAGAGAAAAAAATCGGGGGGGGGGGGGGGGTGGGGTTGCTCCGACGGGGCGGGGCCGCCGGCCCGGGCGGCGCCCGCCCGCGGCCGCCCCCCCCCCCCGCCCCCGCGGGGAGAAGGCATCCGGCGGGCGCTCCGGCGTACGCGCGGGGCGTCAGGCGCGTTCTGTGGTTGAACAGTTGAGCTGTTGAGCCCCCTGAGGGATGGAAACCCCACGAAGTTGGGTAAAAACGCTGTGGCGGCGCCACAGTTCATGATTCCCTCTAAATCACCAACGCAGCCCCTCGGACGTCCTGCAGACACCTTTTCCCCGGCCGGGCCTGCGGGGCCCACCGGGCGGACGTGGTCGATCTCCCGGTACCGACCGAGGTGCGCCGGGCCACACCCCCTTCTCCTCCTTGCGTGCTAGCGGAGCCGATCCATGCTCACGACCCTGAACACCTCCTACACCGACACGCGCGCGGCCGACCTGGCCTGGGCCCTGGGGCGCGAGCCGCTTCCCGCCCTGGCCACGCTCGACCTCGAACTGACCGGGTCCAAGCTTCAGTTGCGACTCCTCGGTGCGTCCCACCAGGTGATCCTGGAGGAGGAGCAGGGGGGTTGTTCGGAGACGGTGGCGTGCATCCCCGGGTCCAGCACGCCCCTGCCGCTGGGTGTCGCCAAACGGGTCGGCGACTGGGAGTACGAGTTCGCGGCCCGCGTGGAGGTGCTCTCGCCCGGCTCCTTCGCGGGCCGCGCCCAGGAGTTGCTGGCCCTCGTGTCCGACCACCCGCAGGGCCTGGCCGGGGTCTTCCCCGGCAGTCCGCACGCCTTCACGGCGATGCTCGCCCAACGGCACGAGGGCCAGGTGCACTGGCGCACCTGGCACGCGTATCCGCAGGACGGACAGCTGGTGGCGACCAGGACGCGGGTGGGCGTACGGGTGCCGGCGGCTCAACTCGGCTAGGGGGAAGTCCCGTAGGGCCACCAGCAGGACGACATAAACACTACGTGTGTCAAGGTTCCGTAGTTCCACACGTGTGGGTGACGAAGCGTACCGAGGGTGTGACGTAACGTCGCAGAGTGATCGAACCGCACGCGCCCGCCCGACCCGGCACGCCGCCGCCCTGGGGTGTCCCAGTGGCGCTGCCCGTACGGCCGGGGACCGGGCGGTTCCTGGTCCTGGCGTGCGTCTTCGTCTGCGCGGCCTGCGGACTCGTGTACGAACTCGAACTCGTCGCCCTCGCCTCCTACTTGATCGGCGACTCGGTCACCCAGGCGTCCGTCGTCCTGTCCGTCATGGTCTTCGCGATGGGCATCGGCTCCCTCGCCGCGAAACGACTGCGCTGGCACGCGGCCGCCGCCTTCGGCGCGGTGGAGGCGGCGCTCGCGCTCACCGGCGGCTGCAGCGCGATGACGCTGTACGCCGTCTTCGCCTGGACCGGGGGCTGGGGCGGTCTGTGGGCCAACGGCCCCCGCTGCCTCCTGGTCGCCTTCTCCCTCGCCATCGGTCTGCTCATCGGCGCGGAGGTCCCGCTGCTGATGGAGCTGATCCAGCGCATCCGGCGTCAGGACGCGGGCGGCGCGGTGGCCGACCTGTTCGCGGCGGACTACGTGGGCGCGCTGGTCGGCGGCCTCGCCTTCCCCTTCCTTCTGCTGCCCTTCCTGGGCCAGTTGACCGGCGCGCTGCTCACCGGCACGGTCAACGTCGTCGCCGGGGGCGCCCTGGTCCTCGGCCTGTTCCGCCGCGACCTCACCGGGCGCGCCCGCTGGCTGCTGCTGATCGCCAACGTCACCGTCCTCGGGGTCCTCGCCTCCGCCGCCGTACTCGTCGACGACTTCGAACGGGCCGCCCGGCAGGCGGTGTACGGCAAGGACGTACGGGTCGCCCTTCAGACGGACGTCCAGGAGGTGGTCCTCACCGGCGGCACCCACGGCCGGCCGCTCGACCTCTTCCTGGACGGCCGGCTGCGGGTCGGGGGCCGTGACGAGCGCCGCTACCACGAGGCACTGGTCCAGCCCGCGATGTACGGCCCCCACGCGCGCGTGCTGATCCTCGGCGGCGGGGACGGGCTGGCTGCGCGTGAGGTGCTGCGCCACGCGGACGTGCGTCGGGTCGACGTGGTCGAACTCGACCCGGGACTCGTGCGGCTGGCCCGCCGCGACCCGGCGCTGTCGCGCCTCAACGCCCACGCGTACGACGACGACCGCGTCCATGTCATCACCGCGGACGCGTTCTGCTGGCTGCGCAGGGCGCCCGTCACGGCGTACGACGTCGTGATCGCCGACCTGCCCGACCCCGGCATCACCGCCAGCACGAAGCTGTACTCCCAGGAGTTCTACGGACTGGCCCGGCGTGTCCTGGCCGGCGGCGGACGTCTGGCGGTGCACGCGGGCCCCGTCTCGGCCCGCCGCCACGTCTTCTGGACGGTGGACGCCACCCTCCGCGCGGCGGGATTCACCACCTCCCCCTACCGGGTCCCCGGCCACGACTCCGGCTTCGTCCCGGTCCCGGCCGAGCGG
>NZ_JBHYKH010000815.1:0-2525 GCF_042741275.1 Streptomyces sp. NPDC058964 | reverse complement strand
CGCTGGAGCTGGACCGCACCGCGCACGAACTGGCCGACGTGGCCGTGCCCGGCCTCGCGGACATCGCGGCCGTGGATCTGCTGGAGACGGTGGTGAAGGGCCGGCGCAGCACCCTCGGTCCGGCCGAGCCGGCCGTGATCCGCGCGCTGGCCGTGCAGGCGGAGAACGCCCCCGAGGCGCTGCGGGCGGCCGACCGGCCCGGTCAGGTCGCCCGGTACGGGCCGGACCGACTGGTCACCGAGTGCGTGCGCACGGGGCTGCCGGTGATGGTGGAGCGGGTGGCCGAGGAGGACCTGCCGCGGATCGCCCGCTCCCCCGAGGCGGCCGAGCTGCTGCGCCGGGCGGGCGTGCACTCCTACCTGGCCGTGCCGCTGATCGCGCGGGGCGAGGTGCTCGGCGCCCTCGATCTCAAGCGCACCCGCAATCCGGAGCCGTTCGGCGAGGACGACCTGCTGCTGGCCCGTGAGCTGGCCGCGCGCGCGGCGGTGCAGATCGACAACGCGCGCTGGTACCAGAACGCCCGCAACACCGCCCTCACCCTGCAGCGCAGCCTGCTGCCCGGCCATCCGCCCGTGACCACCGGCCTGGAGGTCGCCTCCCGCTACCAGCCGGCGGGAGCCACCAGCGAGGTCGGCGGCGACTGGTTCGACGTCATCCCGCTGGAGGGCGGCAAGACCGCGCTGGTCGTCGGTGACGTGATGGGCAGCGGTATCAACGCGGCCGCCACCATGGGACGGCTGCGCACCGCGACCACCACGCTGGCCTCGCTCGATCTCGATCCCGCGGTGCTCCTGGAGCACCTCGACAAGATCACCTCGGGCCTGGACCACTCGATCGCGACCTGTGTGTACGCCGTCCACGACCCCCATCTGCGCCAGTGCCGCATCGCCAACGCCGGGCATCTGCCCCCGGCCCGGGTCCGCCCCGGGCACCCGCCGGAGCTGCTCGACCTGCCCACAGGGGTTCCGCTGGGCGTGGGAGGGGTCTCCTTCTCCACCACGGCCGTGGACTTCACCCCCGGCGACGAACTCGTGTTCTACACCGACGGGCTGGTCGAGACGCGCAGCCACTCGCTCGACGAACGCCTCGATTTCCTCCTGTCCCTGCTGGACGATCCGGCCGGCCCCCTGGAGGAGACCTGCGACCTCCTGCTGCGTACGCTGCACCACCCCGACAACCACGACGACGTCGCGCTGCTCATCGCGCGGGCTCAGGAGCTGCGCGGGCCGGCGTGACCGCGTGATTCACAGCGAGTGATTACCGGGCCCTTATCGGCCTCCCCGGACAATTCACAGGGAGGCATGCGCAGTGGGATGCCGCGTGTCATGGCTGATGGGAGTGGGCTGTGCACGAACCGGACCACGGGCACGGCTCGGGAGAGGGGCCCGCCGAGCCGATTCCGTCGATCCCGCCGATGCCGTCGCACCCGCCGCAGTCGCCCGCGGCGGGTGAGGTCGTCGCCGGACCCGGACAGGGCCGTGAACCGGGTCCGCCCCTTCGCGTCCGATGGCGCAGGCAGTCCGCGCGGACCCGGGCGGTGACCGTGGCGGTCACGGTCGTGGCGCTGGCCCTCGGCGGCACCGTCGCCTACGCCGCCGCCTCGGGCGGGTCGGGCGCTGATGCCGTACCCGCCGCCGCGGGCCCGTCCTCCACGTCGCCCTCGCCGCACGGGCACGGGCACGGCCCGGGTTTCGGCCCGTTCTTCGGCCCCGGCGGCGCCGGGGTGCACGGCCAGGCGACCGTCAGGGACCGGGACACCGGGAAGTGGGTCGTGCGGGTCTGGCAGCGGGGCACGGTCGAGAGGGCGGACGGCGACCAGGTCACCGTGAAGAGCGACGACGGCGCCCGGTGGACCTGGACCGTGGGCTCGGACACCAGGGTGCGCGCGGACGGCTCCTCCGGCTCGGGCGCCGCCGCGCTGAAGAAGGGCGACCAGGCCTTCCTGGCCGGTAGACGCTCCGACGACGGCACCCGGACCGCGACGATCGCCGTCACCGGCACCTTCGGCCCCAAGGGCGGCCGCCCGCACGACGGACGGGGCCGGTTCCACGGTGACCGCGGCCCGTGGGGCCAATCCGACCGCACACCGTCCGCGAGCCCGTCGGGCGGCGGCGCGAGGACCTGACCGGCGTGCGGAAGGGGCGTACGCAGGACAGGGGTGAAGCCCGGTGACCGGGGGGACCACGGACGGGGTGGAGCGTGGCGGCCGGGGGGCCGCCAGGCGCGCCCCCGACCGACCGGCCGCCGCAAACCTGCCCGCCATACGCCGACACCACCCGGCCACCCCGAAAGCCCGTCGGCCGAGTACACCTAGGCCCGGACGCCGATCACCACCGACGCGTACAGCTCCTCCGAGACCGCCAGGCGTGTGCTCAGGCCGGCGCGGGTGAACGTCTCGAGGGCGGCCGGGGCCTGTCGTTGGCTCGGAAACACCAGGAGGCACACCCCCGGGGCGAGCCACACCAGTTCCGCGGTGGGGACAAGGCGAAGGGTGTAGTGGCCCTCGGAGACGCCCTACAAGGCCA
>NZ_JBHYKH010000814.1:0-2537 GCF_042741275.1 Streptomyces sp. NPDC058964 | reverse complement strand
TACCAGGGCAGACCCGCCCGCGTGTACGCCGCCCGGTCCACCGGCGACGGCGGAGGCGCCTCGCCCGTGATGCGCCGCCACTCCGGCGGCGTCACCAGGTGCACGAACACCCGCCCGGCCGGCTTCTCGGACCACTCCTTCGGCTTGCGGTCGTCCCGGTAGACCTCCTGGTGCATCGAACCCCCGACGCCCAGTCCCATCGCGGCCGCCATCGGAGCACGCGGCGCGGCGGCGGGCGCCGGCACCGCACCGGGAGCGGGCGGCGGCCCACCGGGGGCGGGCGGCGCGGCCATGGGCAGGGTGGCATACCCGCCGAACGCCGTGGCCGGGCGGGTCCGTTCCCGGCGGATCCGCTCCTGTTCGCGCCACTCGGCGAGCGGCCCGTCCCGCAGCGGGAAGGTCTGGAGCTGGACGCCGCCCCAGACCTCCTCGCCCGTGACCTGCCCTTCCACCGTCGCCCCCAGCCCGAGCGGCACGGCCACGAACTGGCGGACCGTCCCCTTCCCGGAGTTGATGCCGTCCAGCCAGGGCTGCCGGGGCAGTACGACGTAGTTCTGCGGTCTCCGGGACAGCCGGTCGCTCCACCGCTTGCCGGACACGGCGCACACCTTGCCCACGCCGACCTGCAGCGCCGCCGGTTCCGTCGTGCCCGCGAAACTCAGCCACATCGCCTCGCGCAGATACACCGGCAGCATCACGCCACCGCGTGCCCGCCACTCGGGCGGCACCGTGTCCGGGAAGTCCGCCACCCTGCGGACCGGGAACTCGCCCAGCCCCGGCGGCAGCGCGTGCGTCCCAGACTCGGGCAGGCGCAGCGTGCGCACGAACCGCACCGCCACACCGCCCGGCAGCCGCAGTGTGTTCCCGTCGATCCGCACGGCCGTGTCCGTCATCCCCCTGCTCCCCTTCGCTCGCCCGGGTCTCCCCTCAGGAAGAACGCCCGTCGGCACCCGGGCGGTTCCGGCGCAGCCGCTCCGGTACGCCCACGCGCTCCCGCAGCCGGCTCAGGCGCGGCAGCTTCGCGCGCTGTTCACCGGGGATGCGGTCCAGCTCCTCCAGCAGCCGGCGCGAGCGGTGCTCGGTGTCCAGCTCGTCGATGATCCGGTTCACCTCGGTCAGGACGGCGCCGTGCAGCTGCCAGTGCCTGCTGTCCCGCGCGAGCTCGTCGCGCAGCAGCAGGGCCAGCCTGTCGCGGGTGACCGCCGCCGCGTGCAGCTCCGCGCTCAGCCGCGCCTCCGCCGCGTCGGCGCTGTCGCTGAGGTCGGTGGTCACCAGCACAGCGAAGCTGACGACGGCGTCGCCGATCTGCGACAGCAGCTCCTCGACGGTCGCGCCCGCCTCCGGCGGGAACAGCGGCTCGGGGTCGCGGGCCTTGGCGAGGTCGGTGAAGGTGCGGGCCAGCACCCGCATCACGACCGTGCAGATCTCCAGCGTGTCCAGACCCGTCCGCAGCACCACCCGGTGCAGCAGGCCCTCCCTGACCCGCGGATTGAGCCGCAGACTGTCCTCGGCCTGCCGCAGGGCCGCGTCCACCTCGACGATGGCGTGGTCGAGCCGGCGCGCCTCGTGCAGCCGGGCCGCCGCCCGCTCCACCGGGGTGAGGCCGGCCGCCTCCTCGCCCATGCGCAGCATCAGCTGCCGCACCCGCCGGGCCAGGCCCTCGATCGACTCCCCGGCCTCGTCCACCCATACCGGTGGCGGGAGCAGCAGGTTGCAGCCCATGCCGACGGCCGCTCCGATCAGCGTCTCGACCACCCGTGCCCACGCCGTGTTGCCGACGGTCGTGACGCCGAGCACCAGCATGGCGCTGATGGCCACCTCGGGCACGTACTCGTCGACGCGCACCAGGTGCCCCACGGCCAGGGAAGCCACGATCAGCAGCGCGAGACTCCACCAGGTCAGCCCCACGAGCAGGCTGAACGCGATGGCCACGAGCACGCCGGCGACCACGGAGTTCACCCGGCGGATGCCGTTCTTGAGCGTGGCGAAGAGGGTGACCTGGACGACCAGCAGGGCGGTCAGGGGTGCGGTGAGCGGCGCGGGCTCCGGGCTCAGCCGCAGCGCGATCACGTAGGCGATCGTCGCCGCGGCGGCCGAGCGCAGCGTCTGTACGACCACGGGGTCGCGGTGGCGCCTCAGGAGCCGCGCCGGCCCCGCTGCCCACTTCCGTACGTCTTGCATCCCTTGGCCTGTTCCCGCTCGGTGCGGGCGTCGAACGTACCGGCCGCGGAAGATCCCCCGCGCCGGGAGACGCCCAGCCGTCAGCGGGTGGCCCTCGCGGACCCCGCCCTGGAGCCCAGCGCCGTCGACACCCGCGACTTCCACCCGGAGGACGTGCCGGGTCGGCGACCGGGAATCGTCAGTCGTGCGGCCTGTCCGTCAGTCGTACAGCCTGTCGAGGAACGCGGACAGATTGCCCGCCGTCCGGGCGATCCGCTCCTCGGCCGTGAGGCTCTCCTCGATCCGCATGCCGGACTCGGGCACCTTCCTGCCGCGCACGTACAGCGAGCAGGCGAGGTCCGCGCACATGTACCGGC
>NZ_JBHYKH010000813.1:0-2538 GCF_042741275.1 Streptomyces sp. NPDC058964 | reverse complement strand
CGCCATGATCGAGTCGAGCAAGGCCTCCTCGTCGTCGAACGAGGTGAGCATCAGACAGGCCAGGTCCGGCATCTGTGAGCGCAACTCACGGCACACGGTCACACCGTCACCGTCCGGCAGGCGCACGTCGAGGACCGCCACCTGCGGGCGCAGCGCGGGGACGCGTACCAGAGCCTGCCCCACGGTCCCGGCCTCGCCGACCACCGTGATGTCCGGCTCGTCGTTCAGCAGGTCGTGCACCCCACGCCGTACGACCTCGTGGTCGTCCAGCAGAAAGACCCGGATCGGGTTGTCGGGGCCGGGCCGTTCGCCGTCCGCCATGAAACGCTCCTCTCGTCCGGTCAAAGCTTGCGGGATGCAGGGACGTGGGAACCAGGGCCTAGCGGCCCTACGGCCGGGACGTCCAGTCCCTGCTGCCGGGCCGCCGCTCGTTCGACGCTGGTAGCACATCTCACCGACGGTTCTCGAGGAGGAGACCATGACGGCAGCCGTCGTCCGGGCCTTGGGCGAACCGCTGCTGATCGAGGAGCGTCCCGGCCTGCGGCCCAGCCCTGGCCAGGCCCGTATCCGTCGTGAGGCCCGTTCCGCTCTTCGACACCGTCCGGCACCTCCGATATCGGCTCCATCCTCGGACACGCATCGTCTTCGAGATATGACCTGCCCTCACCCTGCCGCACATCGAGCGCTTGCGGCAGTGCGGCGCCCGGCGCGGAGCCGAGCCCGCACCTGATCCGGCACGAGAAGTCGGAAGGAAGAACACATCGTCATGGACAGCTACGTGTACGCGTTCACCGAGGGCGGCCGCGACATGGCCGGCCTGCTCGGCGGCAAGGGCGCCAACCTGGCGGAGATGACCCGGATGGGCCTGCCCGTCCCGCCCGGGTTCACCGTCACCACCGAAGCCTGCCGGGCCTTCCTCGTCACCGGCGCCGAGCCCGAGGGGATGTCCCGCGCGATCTCCGGTCACCTGACGCTCCTGGAGGCCGGTGCCGGGCGGTCGCTCGGCCAGCCCGACGACCCGCTCCTGCTGTCCGTGCGCTCCGGCGCGCGGTTCTCCATGCCCGGCATGATGGAGACGATCCTGGACATCGGCCTGAACGACGAATCCGTCCACGGCCTGGCGAAGTCCTCCGGGAACGAGCGTTTCGCCTGGGACTCGTACCGTCGCCTCGTGCAGATGTTCGGAAGTACCGTCATGGGTGTGGCCGGCTCGCTGTTCGAGCAGGTCATGGCGGACTTCAAGCAGGCCCGCGGCGCGGTGGACGACCTGGGCCTGGACGCGAACGATCTGTCGGGGCTCGTCGAGGCCTACAAGGAACTGATCCGGCGGGAGACCGGTGAGAGCTTCCCCCAGTCCCCGGCCGAACAGCTGCGGCGCGCGGTCCTGGCCGTTTTCGAGTCGTGGAACGGTGAGCGCGCCCGTCTCTACCGCCGCCGCGAGCACATCCCCGACGACCTGGGCACCGCGGTCAATGTGCAGACCATGGTCTTCGGCAACCTCGGCCCGGACTCCGGCAGCGGCGTCGCCTTCACCCGGGACCCGGCCACCGGTCGGCGCGGACTGTACGGCGACTACCTGCCCAACGCGCAGGGCGAGGACGTCGTCGCCGGCATCCGCAACACCGTGCCCCTGACGGACCTGGAGCGGCTGGATCCCCGGTCGTACGCCCAGTTGCGCGACCACATGCGGACCTTGGAGAGGCACTACCGGGACCTGTGCGACATCGAGTTCACCATCGAACGCGGCCGGCTGTGGATGCTGCAGACCCGGGTGGGCAAGCGCACCGCGGAGGCCGCCTTCGCCATCGCCGCCGCGCTCGTCGACGAGGGGCTCATCACCCCGGACGAGGCCCTGGCCCGCGTCAGTGGCGGCGGCCTCGCCCGTCTCATGTTCCCCCGGTTCGACACGTCGGCCGTCGGCGAGGCTCTCGCGCACGGTCTCCCGGCCTCGCCGGGCGCGGCCGTGGGGGCCGCGGTGTTCGACTCCGCCGAAGCCGTGCGCCGGGCCGCCGCGGGCGAGAAGGTCGTACTCGTACGCCAGGAGACCGCTCCCGACGACCTGCCCGGCATGATCGCCGCACAAGCCGTCCTGACCAGCCACGGCGGCAAGACCAGCCATGCCGCCGTCGTCGCCCGCGGCATGGGCAAGGTCTGCGTCTGCGGTGCCGAGGAGATCGCGGTGGACACCGGAGCCCGCCGGTTCACGGTGGGCGGCACCGTGGTCGAGGAGGGCACGGTGATCTCCGTCGACGGCTCCGACGGTACCGTCCACCTGGGTGCCGCTCCGCTCATCGACTCCGCGGTGATGCGGTACTTCGAGACGGGCGAGCGGTCGGCCGGGGTGGTCGAGACCGTGGCCCGCGCCATGGAGAGGGCCGACGGCGTACGGCGCATGGAAGTGCGGGCGAACGCCGACACCCCCGAGGACGCCGCCCGGGCCCGGCGGTTCGGCGCGCAGGGCATCGGACTGTGCCGCACCGAGCACATGTTCCTCGGCGAGCGCCGCAAGCTGGTCGAGGACATGATCCTCGCGCGGAC
>NZ_JBHYKH010000812.1:0-2540 GCF_042741275.1 Streptomyces sp. NPDC058964 | reverse complement strand
CCCTCGCCCCCCACTCTGTTTTTTTTTCATTGTGTGTGGTGGTGTTTGTTTTTTATACCCCCCCGGCCCTCGCCTTGCGCCGCCGGGCCGCCGCGGGCGGGCCCCCACACGACGGCCCAGGCGATGGGCGACGCACTGACGGAACGGCTGCGCGCGGCGGGGATCACGTTCCGGGTTGCCATGAGCCGCTGAGGCGCCCCCGCGGCGTCCGCCCGGCCACCGTGAGGATCATCCCGCCGGTCCAGGCCGGTCCAGGGCGCCCCGCCCACCACGGCGCGCACGAGAACGGCCGTCGCGGCACGCTCGACCGGAGGTCGGGGATCCGCCAGGGGCTTCGCGGCACGCTGCGTCGTCATGCGCCCCGGCGTACCGGTCACCGCGGTGCGTCCACATCCGTACGGCCGCTCACCCGCCGTACCGAGTCGTGGTACTCGGGCGGCGTATCCAGGCGCCGTGCCTCAGCCGTCGTGTTCGGCGGGCGGCCAGTCGCCCAGCGCGGCCGCGATGCGGTCCCGCACGGACGGATCCTGTGCGGCGGTGGCGAGCCGGACGGCGATGGGGCCGATCTGCCAGCCCGCGTGGTGGTCGAAGAACGGCGGGGGGCCCGCCTCGTTGTGGGCGACCTTGCCCACCAGCTCGGCGAGGCGGACCAGCAGCCCGTGCTCCTCGGCCGGTTGCTCCCAGGCGTCGGTCCCTCGCCCGCGGACCAGCCCGAGCACCTCGCTTCCCCGGCTCCACCGGTCGCGGTCCTCCGCCAGGTCCAGCACGGCATCGATCTCCGGCGTCCGGCCCAGCCCCTCCGTCGCCGCCCGGAGCACCCGGCCCGCCCAGACGACGGGAAGGGGCTGGCGCTCGAACACCGTGCGCCCCCAGCTCCGTTCGGGATCCGCGGCGGCACGTTCGACGAGGGGGCCGCGCCCGCGTGTCGCCTCGCGCAGCGCGCGGCGGCACAGCGAGTCCGCCCGGCGGGTCGTCTCCGGGAGCCGGTACTCCGGAGTGAGCGCCAGCGTGTGGGCGCAGGCGTTGTCCAGGCTCACCCGGTGGCCGACGGAGACGAACACCGGCTTGACGGACTCCCGGGTGCGCAGGGCGCGGCCGACCTCCTCGGTGCCCGCGAGGAGCGGGGTGCCGCTGCCGCGCCGCGGGTCCGGGTCGTCGTACTTGAAGGTGAACGGGTTCTTGGCGACGCCGATCGTGGGCAGGCCGGTGAGCACGCCGAGATGGCTGGCGAGGCCGAAGCGGCGCGGGTGGGCCAGTCCGTAGCCGTCGCAGACCACCAGGCCCGGGGGGTGGGGCAGGGCGTCGAGGGCGGCCAGCACCGTGGGGATCTCGCGGAAGGCGAGCAGCCCCGGGACGTACGGGAAGGAGATCCGTCCTACGGCGGTCGCCTCGGCGACCACGTCGAGCGTCGCCGCGTCCAGTACGACGGCCGCGGCCACGACGACGTCCCGGGCGTCGTCGTACGCGACGTCGACCCCCGTCACGTGGCCCGTCCCGGGCGGCGGCCCCGGATCGTCCAGCACCACCCGGCCGCGCAGTTCGTCCTGGACGGCGCGGGCCAGCTCCTCGTTCGCGGGCCAGCCCGCGGGAACGCGTACGGTCGTCATGGTGAGGACGACTGTACGGGGGCGGGGGAACCGCGGGGGCTCCCGGGGGTAGGCTCGCGATCATGTTCGTACTGGAACTGACCTACACCGCACCGCTCGACGCCGTGGACGCCGTCCTGCCGGACCACGTGACCTGGCTCGAGGAGCAGTACGAGAAGGGTCATTTCCTCGCCTCCGGGCGCAAGAACCCCCGCGACGGCGGCGTGATCCTGGCCGTCGCGAAGGACCGCGCCCGCATCGAGGAGATCACCGCGGGCGACCCGTTCGTCGCCGCGGGCGTGTGCGCGTACCGCTTCACGGAGTTCGTCGCGACGAAGACGGCCCCGGAGCTGGAGCGGTACCGCGAGACGCTGGGCTGAGCCCGCCCCCGAGTCAGCTCCTGCGCCGGTCCAGGGCGCGCCGCAGCTGTTCCTTGTTCATGTCCGAACGCCCCTCGACGCCGCGTTTCCTGGCCTCCTCGTACAGCTGGTCGTAGGTGGGCCCCTGCGCGCCCTGGTGCGACCGCCTGCCGCCCCGCTCGCCGGACGACATGTCCTCGACCGAGGTGCGGCTGGCGGTCTTCGACTCACCGGACCTGGCACGCTCCTTGTTGACCGTGCGCGCCGCGATCTCCTCGGCGCGTTCGGTGCTCTCGCCCCGGTCCAGCGCGCTCTCCTTGATGTGCTCGTACTGACGTTCCCGCTTGGGGCTGGAACCGCGTGGCACGACCGCTCACTTCCTTTCCCGGTGATCGGGTCATGTCGGGTGCGGTGACCGAGTACCCGCGTTCCGGCAGCGCACGTCAGCTCTCCAGCCGGGCCACGCGCCCCTTCTCCCCCGCCGCCCAGCAGCCCGGGTCGGGGGTGCAGTCCACCGTGTCGTACGACCCGGTGTCGACCGTCCGCCAGCTGCGGCCGGCGTCGGTCGTCAGGTCGGTGCCGGTGGGACCGACGG